>CALKUW010000375.1 GCA_937996585.1 uncultured Flavobacteriales bacterium | reverse complement strand
GGGCAGTCGGCCGGCTCGGGCGGCGTGCCCCAGACGATGAGTTCATCAAGGCGCCACACTTCGCCATCGGCGTCGTTGCGCATCTGCACCACGAGCTGCACCGTGGAGGCCGCCGGCAGGGGTGTCGTCGGCACCGTCATCGCCCCGTCCCCCACCTGGGTGTCGAGCAGCAGGGGCTGTCCATCGAGGAGCACTTCGAATTCGAGGTAGTCGTTGGGGCCCGCCATGCCTCCGCTGCCGAGGAAATCCCCGGACACGGCGAGGTCCTGCACACCCTGTACGTCCACTTCACGCGAGGTCCAGGTCACGAGGCCATCCGCATCGTAGACGGACATCGTCGTATCGTTGAGGTAGACCTCGGTCCACATCGCGTCGGTGTTGGCCTGGGGCGAGAGGAACCACTCCGTCTCGCCTGCCGCGGCGCTCTGGTCCACCCCTTGCGCATAGCCGTACCAGAGGCCCTCGGTGTGGAAAGCGGCGCGGAAAAGGATGGGGCCGTCGGGCGTGGTGGGTGGTGCGGGATCGCCCATGCACCCGTAGTCCGGAGCGCCGCAGTCGGTCAGGACATCATTGAAGGTCGTGGCATCCCCGTCATCACACGGGGTACCGAGGAAGATGCAGCTGCCGTCGTTCAAGGTGGCCTCCGCATTGTAGTTGCAGGCTGCCGCGGCCGTGCAGCCGGGGATGTCGGTCGGCGGTTCCCAGAACCAGGCGAGGTAAACCCAATCGGGGTGGTCGATGTAGGGATTGCGGTTGCCCTGCGCGTCCTCCGCCCGGTTGTTCCGCGTGACCTCCACCGGGCTCACGGGGTCCTCGAGGTGCCAGGTGTAGAGGATGTCGGGATCGCAGACGCCGGAAAGGTCTCCGGCCTGCGTCGGGTACATGGTGTAGAAATAGAAGACGCTGCGGGCCACATCGCCCTTGACCTCCTCTCTCGGCTCCCAGAGGCTGCCCGTGCCCTCGCTGAACGCGTCGGCATTGGAGGGCGTCGATCCGGTGCTCAGGTAGTTGCCCGAGCCGTCCACGCCGTACCACTGGGCGCTGCCGTCCGGCACCTCCCCATAAGGGTCGTTGGACCGCGCGCTGTTGGCGGAGCCGTGGCAGGGCCGGATGGACCAGATGTCCGACTTCATGGGACTCACGCCACCATAGAAGGACTGCGGTACGAGGTGCTCGGCGTTGATCGGATTCGGGTAGGTCACAAAGCCGCTGGACTGCTGGAACCCCGTGTAGATGCACTCGATCTGCCCGGCATCCGCGTCCACATATCCGTACATCTGCATCCGCGCCTGGTTGTATCCGAGGTCGGTGAACAGACCGTCATACCAGTTCTGCTTGATCCACGTGCGCAAGGGCTCGAGCTGCAGGTCATCCGGAGCATCGGGCTGCGCCCACGCCGCGAGCGGAAAAAGGAGTGCGCTCCACAGAAGGAGCAGGGGGAATGGAAGGATGTGCTTCAAGGCAACTTGAAAATACGCCGATTCACGGGTACCACCGCTCATCGTCCACAAAAGCGGTGTCGTTCAGGGCGCCGAGGAAGGCCAGCAGGTCGGCCCTGTCCTGCGCGTCGAGGGTGAAGGGCGCAAGCAGGCTGTCCTGGTGGGCATGCCCCGCGCCGCCGGTGGCGTAATGGTCGAGCACCTCATCGAGGGTGGCGAACCTGCCATCGTGCATGTAGGGTCCAGTGAATCCGATGTTGCGCAGGGTCGGAATCTTGAAGGCGCCACTGTCCGCGGGCTCGCCGGTGAGGCGCCAGCGCCCCGGGTCGAGGGAGACCGCCTCGAGTCCGTTGTTGGCGAAACCGTACGTGGTGAAGAAGGGCGGCGCATGGCAACGGTCGCATCCGAGTCCCCCGCTCCCAAAGAGCTCTGCGCCCCGCACCTCGGCTTCCGTTGGGGTGACAGTGCCGCGCTGCCAGCGGTCCCACGGGGCGTTGCCGCTGAGCAGCGATCGTTGGAAGGTGGCCAGGGCCCGCGTCATCACGAAGGGGTCCAACCCCCGGCCATAAGCCGCCTCAGCCCGATCGGCATAATCGGCCGCCAATTCCTCACACACGGTGACGATGTTGTGCGCCATCTCACTCGGCTCCTGCAACGGCACGAGGACCTGCATCTCAAGGGTAGGCACGCCGCCCTCCGACATGTAGTGGGGTTGGTAGGCCGCATTGGTCAGCGTCGAGGCGTTCCGCTCCCCCACCGCCCCCAGGGCTCCGGGCGTCACGGTCTCAGGGGCCGCAAAGGCCCGCTCCGGCAAGTGGCAGGTGCCGCAGCTGACCGCTCCGTCGATGGCCAGGCGCGGATCGAAGAACAGGTCCCGGCCCAGCGCCCAGCGGACGTCATTGAAGGCGTTGTCCTCCGGAAACACGGGCGCATCCCAGCCCTCGGGCACCTGCATCAGGTGCTCCGTGAGCGGGGCCGGGGGCTCCTCGACGGGCGGGTCAGGACGGCAGCCCGCCATCGCCAGGATCACCACCACCATGGAGGACCATTCACGGGCTGCATACAGATGTCGGGTGGCCATCATTCCAAAGATGCAACCCGTTTGGTCGCGGTGCTGTTGCACGGGCTCAGGGCGTACCGTGGAATCGGATGGAGAAATCGAGGACCGTCCACGTCTCCGTCCCGTAAGCCTCCCCCTGGTAGCGTGGCCCCAGGTACCAATCGCCCTGGTGGGGCAACAGGATGGACGGGGCCAACGGCATGAGTTCCTCGAAGACGTACAGGTCCTGGAACCAGCCGTCCTCCTGCAACGCGCCCAGCGGGTTGTTGTCGGGCGTGATCGCCAGGCTCTCGTAGAACTCCATGTACCAGATGTAGCTGTCGTCCTCCGGATGGTAGCTCACCTGACCGGTGACAAAAGGGGTCGGGGCGAAGAACCGGACGTGGTTCAGCTCGACGGGGATGTTGGTCACCATCCACCGCTGGTCCACCCAAGCGGTGTCAAGCACCTCCACCCCATCGCTGTCGGGGCGCAATTGTATGTCGATGGCGGCGAGGTGGAATTCCACACTGTCGAGCGGGACCAACCCTTCCATCATGGCATCGCAGGTGACTTCCCAAGCGCCCGGCACCACCGAATCCACGTACATCTCCCATGCGGTCAGGAACCCCGTCAGATCGGGGGTGGAGATGAACCCATCACCGTTGTAGTCCGGCATCCAACTGCCCTGGGCCCGCGTCTCGAGGGACGGGGCACAACACAAGAGGACGAGGATCCCAAGGAGGAACCTGTGAATGAAAGCGGGCACGAAGTGGCGATTTGGTGGGCTTAATTTAATGTTCGTCGCTGATTATCCAACTCCGATTATAAATTCACCCAACTTTCGGGGGCGAGCAGCCACCACAGGGTCAGCACCAGACTGCAGGCCAGGACGTTGAGCAACAGGCCGATGCGTGCCATCCGGGCCATGCTGATGCGGCCTGAGGAGAACACGATGGCGTTGGGCGGCGTGGCCATGGGCAACATGAAGGCGCAACTCGAGGCCAGGGTCACGGGCACCGCGAAATACAGGGGATGCATCCCCATTCCGATGGCGAGGGCACCCACCACGGGCGTCAACAGGAGGGTCAATGCCAGGTTGCTCATCAGCTCCGTGGCGAACAGGCCGACCACCGTCACCGCCACCATCATGCCGGCTATGGGCCACCCCCACCCCGTCGCACCATCGGCCACCGCCGAGGCCCACCCCGCGGCTTCGAATCCCTTGGCGAGGGCGAGCCCACCGCCGAACAGGAGCAGGATGTCCCACGGAAGCCGCTTGAGGTCGTCCGCCTGAAGCAGGGCTTCCCCCGATCCGCTGTCCCGCCAGGCGAAGCAGGCGATGGCCGCCGCCACGGCGATGGAAGTGTCGTTCAAGGCGATGCCTGTGCCCGTCAGCAGGCCATTGAGCGGCACCCGCAGCATCCAGAGCAGGGCCGTCGCGCAAAACAGAAACAGGACACGGCGCTCGGCCGGCCCCATCGATTGGAGGGCTTCGCGCTCCCGCCGGATGACCTGGCTGCCTTCCTCCGGCCCGGTGGACGGTACCGCGCAGCGCCACACCAGCGTGCCGAACACGGCGGCGAGGAGCACGATGCTGACCGGCAGGCCCACGGCCATCCATTCTCCGAAGCCGATCTCAATGCCGAAACGCTCGGCCGCCACCCCAGCGAGAGCGGCGTTCGGCGGGGTCCCCACCAGGGTGGCCATGCCGCCCACATTGGCAGCGTAGGCGATGCCGAGGATGAGCGCCGTGCCCCACTGGACCGCATTCCCCCGTTCTTCGAGCAGGGCCAGCACCGCCGTCGCCATGGGCAGCATCATGAGCGTGGTGGCCGTGTTGGAAATCCACATGCTCAGCAGCGCCGTGGCGAGCATGAAGCCGAGCAGGGTGCGGCGCGGCCCGCCGCCCAGGGCGTGCAGCAGCTGGAGGGCGAAACGTCTGTGGAGCCCGTGCCGCTCGAGGGCGATGGCCAGGACGAATCCGCCGAGGAAGAGCCAGATGAAGCGCGAGCCGAACGGAGCCGCCGCTGCGGACATGTCCATCACGCCCGTCAGGGGGAACAGGGCCAATGGAAGCAGGCTGGTCGCCCCGATGGGCACCGCCCCGCCGATCCACCACCACAGCATCCACCACGCCGTGCCCGCGAGGGCGCCATCATGGCCGCCCGCGCCATCGGGCAAGAGGGCCACGGCCAACAGGAACCCCACCGGGCCACCCCAGAACGCGGCGATGCGGCGCCCGTTCATGGCACCAGGGCGATGTATACGGGCAGGTGATCGGAGATGTACAGGCCGTCGATGATCTGCTCTTCCGTGCAGAACCACGGAATTTCCGCGGCCCCGCGGACGAAGATGTGGTCGATGCGGGGTGCGCCGCGCATGCCGGCCGTGTTGAATCCGGTGAAGGTCCCGATGCCCTTCCGGCAGCGTTTGCTCGCCGCATCATGAGCGTCGGCCAGACCGCTTTCCACCAGTATGGAGACCGCTTCACTGCCGGGCTCGGCATTGAGGTCGCCGAGCAGGATGTCGATGTCCGCCTCGCTCAGGGTGAATTGCAGGGCCAGCATCCGGGCCGCGAGGGCGCGGGCCTGCTCACCGATGTGCGAGAAGTGCGTGTTGGCCACACGCAGCACCTTGCCGGTCTGGCGGTCGTGGAGCAGGACGATGGTGGCGATGCGCGGCAGGGAGGCGTCCCATCCCACGGATCCCGGGACGTCCGGGGTGGCGCTGAGCCATTTGGTCTCGGCGTGCAACAGCTCGTACCGGCTGCGGCGCCAGAAGATGGGACAGTGCTCGCCGCCGGACTTGCCGTCGTCGCGGCCCACCCCGTAGTGGTCGTGCTCCGGCAGCCGCTCCACGAGGTCGTCCAACTGGTTTGGGAGGGCCTCCTGGAATCCGAGGATGTCGAAATAGCCCACGGCTCCGGCGACCATGTCCTTGCGCTGGCCCCAGGTCAGCGGGTCGGCCGGGTTGTCGTAGCGGATGTTGAAGGTCACCACCGCCATCTCGTCGGGTTGCTGGGCGTGGACCCGGTTGTTGAAACCTCCTCCCAAAGCGAGCCAGACCGCGCAGGCCAAGACCAGGATGTTGCGCCATTCCCCCTTCTTCATGCCCCCAAGGTAGCATCGTTGCAAGGGCTATTTTCGCACCCCGGTTCCGCACTTTTCCGCGGGGCCCATTGACATCATCCCGACCATTGGCACGAAACAAACGGCTGTTCCACAAGGGGCAACTCCTCGAGCTCGACATCCGCGATGTGGCCTTCGGTGGGAAGGGCATCGCCAAGGTGCCCACGGAGGATGGCGATTTCACGGTGTTCGTGCCCAATGCCATCGCCGGCCAGAAGGTGATGGCGCGTGTTTCGCTCTGCAAGCGCCGGCACGCCGAAGCGCGGATCGCGCAGGTGCTAGAACGCGCTCCGCATGAGGTGGAGGTTCCCTACCAACCGATTCCGGGGGCGCCCTACATCACGCTTTCCCTGGACGGCCAGCGCGCCTTGAAGGAGCGCACGACCCTCGACGTGTACCGGCGCATCGGCGAGATGCCGGACATCGACCGGTTCTACGAGGGCTGGGTCGCCTCGCCGGATGCCTTCCACTACCGCAACAAGATGGAGTACAGCTTCGCGGCCATCGGGCGGTCACCCGACGCGGACCCCGCTGCGGACTTCGGCGACGGCTTCCACCTCGGCTTCAAGGCCCGCGGCACGTGGTGGGCCGTGGAAGACCTCGAAGGGGACAGCGGGCTGTTCGATCCCGCCATGGAATCCCTATTGCCGGCCTTGCGCGCCCGGTGTGAGGCGACGGGGCTCCCGGCCTGGCACGCCCCGCGGCGGGAAGGGTTCTTCCGCTTCCTCGTGGTGCGCCGCAGCCTGACCGCAGACCGGCTGCTCGTAAACCTCGTCACCACCTCCCACGGGCTCGAACGGTTCGATGTGAACGCCTTCGGCGAATGGTTGGCGGAGCAGCTGGGCGACCGGCTGGCGGGCTTCATCCACACCCTCAACGACGACACGGGCGAGCGCGTCGAAGCCCGCGAAGGGGCATCCACCCTCATCCGGGGCGTCGACCATGTGGTGGAGGCGCTCCACGGGTTGTCCTTCGAAATCCGGATGAAGAGCTTCTTCCAGACCAACCCGCGCTGTGCGGAACGGCTGTATGCGCAGGTGCTGGCCTACGCCTTCGAGGAGCCCATTCCCACCGTCGCCGCCCCCGACCCGGTCACCATGGACCTCTTCTGCGGGACCGGTACCATCGCGCAACTGCTCGCCCGGAACGGATCCACCCGCGTTGTCGGGGTCGACCTCA
>CALKUW010000374.1 GCA_937996585.1 uncultured Flavobacteriales bacterium | reverse complement strand
GAGTCCAAAGTAGAGGCGAATCACGTCGGCCTCCCGGCTGGTCAACGTCTGCAGGCTGCGCTCGATTTCCTTTCGGAGGGACTCCGTGATGAGCACGGTGTCCGGCGAGGGCGTGTCGTTGGTCTGCAGCACGTCGTACATCGTGCTGGAGCTGTCGTCGCCATCCTTGAGCGGCGCGTCCATGGAGACGTGACGGCCGGCGTTCTTCAAGCTTTGCTTGACCTCGTCGAGGGTCATGTCCAGTACCTCAGCGAGTTCAGCGGGCGTCGGAGGGCGCTCAAATTCTTGCTCGAGGCGGGCAAAAGCTTTGTTGATCTTGTTGATCGAACCAATCTTATTGAGCGGAAGACGGACAATCCGGCTCTGCTCGGCCAAGGCTTGCAGGATGCTCTGACGGATCCACCAGACGGCGTAGGAGATGAATTTGAAACCCCGGGTCTCGTCGAAACGCTGCGCGGCCTTGATGAGACCGAGGTTGCCCTCGTTGATCAGGTCAGGCAGGGAGAGACCTTGGTTCTGGTAGTGCTTGGAGACGGACACCACGAAGCGGAGGTTCGCCTTGGTCATCTTCTCGAGCGCGGCTTGGTCGCCTTGCTTGATCCGACGGGCGAGTTCGACTTCCTCCTCTGCCGTGATCAGGTCGACCCGGCCGATTTCCTGGAGGTACTTGTCGAGAGAGGCGGTCTCCCGATTGGTGACCTGCTTCGTGATTTTTAGCTGTCTCATGGGCGGTGCAAATCGGAGAATGGGAGGCGGCTGACGTCACCCGCCTCCCTTACAACGTATTTTCTTCAGTTTCGTTTCACTCGGGCTTGGGAAGGAGAACCTTCCGGCTCAGCTTGAGCTTGCCGGAGCGCGGGTCACGGCCGGTCACCTTGAACTTGACGATGTCGCCTTCGTTGATGACGTCGGAAACCTGGTTCACGCGGTGGTGCTCCAGCTCGGAGATGTGCAGCAAGCCGTCCTGACCGGGGATGATCTCGACGAAGGCGCCGTACGGCATGACCGTCTTGACCGGTCCTTCGTAGATCTCTCCCACCTCCACAGTTGGCGGGAAGGCGATGGCCCGGATGCGGGCCACGGCGGCGTCGATCTTCTGCTTGTTGTCGCCGGAGACCTCCACGATGCCCTTGCCGTCTGCATCCTCAATGGAGACGTTGGCACCCGTGGTGTCCTGGATCTCGTTGATGATCTTACCGCCCGGGCCGATGATCGGTCCGATGGCTTCGGCGGGCACCTCGAAGGACACGATCCGGGGAGCGTGGTCCTTGTAGTCCTCGCGCGGAGCGTCCATCGTCTTCATCATCTCGCCGAGGATGTGGGCGCGGCCTTCCTTGGCTTGAAGAAGGGCTTCGGTCAGCTGCTCAAAGGACAGGCCCTTGATCTTGATGTCCATCTGGCAGGCGGTGATGCCTTCCGAGGTGCCGGTGACCTTGAAGTCCATGTCCCCGAGATGGTCCTCGTCACCGAGGATGTCACTCAGGACGGCGTACTTGCCGGACTCCTTGTCGGTGATCAAGCCCATGGCGATGCCGCTCACGGGGCGCTTGATTGGGATGCCGCCGTCCATCAGAGCGAGGGTACCGGCGCACACGGTGGCCATGGAGCTGGATCCGTTGGACTCGAGAATCTCGCTGACGAGGCGACTGGTGTACGGGCAATCGTCCACCGGCGGCAGCATCGGCTTGAGGGCGCGAAGTGCGAGGTTTCCGTGGCCAATCTCCCGGCGGCTGGTGCCGCGAATCGGACGGGCTTCACCGGTGGAGAAGGGCGGGAAGTTGTAGTGGAGCAGGAACTTCTCCGTCTTCCGGACCAGGGCGTTGTCGATGAGTTGCTCATCGTCCTTGGTGCCGAGGGTCAGGGTCGTCAGGCTCTGCGTCTCACCGCGGGTGAACACGGAGGAACCGTGCGGTCCGGGCAGGTAGTCGACCTCGCACCAGATGGGACGGATGTCCTTGGTGCCACGGCCGTCGAGGCGGATGCCCTCATTGAGGAGCAGGTCCCGGATGGCTTTCTTCTGAGTCGCCTTGAAATAGTCGCGCAGCATGTACTGCTTCGCAGCCTTGTCCTCATCGGACATGTTGGCGAGGAAGTCCTCCTTGATTGACTTGAAGGTGGTGCCGCGCTCCTTCTTGGAACCGGCGTTCTTGGCGGCATCGTAATACGCCTGGTAGCAGGCGTCGTGGATGGCCTGCTTCAGGCTGTCATCTTGCTTCTCGTGCTCGTACTCCCGCTTGGGCGAGGAGCCGGGAACTTCGGCGGCCATGTCGAGCTGGACCTGGCATTGCACCTTGATGGCGGCGTGGGCCGCTTCGATGGCGCTGACCATTTCCTCCTCGGACACCTCGTGCATCTCACCTTCCACCATGACGATGCTGTCCATGGAACCGGCGATCATCATGTCGATGTCGGCCTGCTCGAGCTGCTCGTAGGTCGGGTTGATGACGAATTTGCCATCTACGCGGGCCACACGGACCTCGGAGATGGGACCGTCAAACGGGATGTCGCTGACGGCGAGGGCAGCGGAAGCCGCAAGACCGGCAAGGCTGTCCGGCATGTTCACCTTGTCGGCGGACATGAGCTGGATCATCACCTGCGTCTCGGCGTGGTAATCTTCCGGGAAGGTGGGGCGCAGGGCGCGGTCCACGAGGCGCATTACGAGCACTTCCGTGTCGCTTGGGCGCGCCTCGCGCTTGAAGAATCCACCGGGGAAGCGGCCAGTGGAGGCGTACTTCTCACGGTAATCCACGGTGAGGGGGAGGAAGTCCACCCCTTCGGATGCATCGTGGTTGCTGACTGCTGCTGCGAGCAGCATCGTGTCGCCCTGGCGCACGACGACACTGCCGTGGGCTTGCTTGGCGAGTTTGCCGGTCTCAATCGTTACCGGCCGACCATCACCGAGGTCGATGGTCTTGGTTACTACGTTCATTTCCCTAAAGGAATTGCAAATCGGGCACCCGTAAATCCCGCAGGGCGTTTCCCCGCGGTGGTTTTGCGTCCTCGCCCACGACCGGGTGCCCGTGCCGTGACGAATTCGTTGTTCAGTTCAGCGTGGGGGATCAGCGGCGCAGGCCGAGGTCCTTCACGATCGCGCGGTAGCGCGTGATGTCCTTGCGCTTGAGGTAATCAAGCAACCGGCGGCGCTTGCCGACGAGGGTAATCAGGGAGCGCTGTGTGTTGGCGTCCTTGCGGTTCTTCTTGAGGTGCTCCGTGAGGTGGGCAATCCGGAAGGAGAACATGGCAATCTGGCCTTCGGCACTGCCGGTGTCCTTTGCGTCCTTGCCGTACTTGGCGAAGAACTCTTGTTTTTTCTCTGGTGTGAGGTACATGTGGAAATCGCTTGGATGTTCTTGATGCGTCCTGGTTTTCAGGGGTGCAAAAGTAGGGGGTGCCCCGCGATTGACCAAGCCTGTTTCAGGCTGATTTTCAGTCGGTGAGCATGCCCACGAGGGTAGACAGCTCCTCGCGCAGATTGGATCTGTGGACAATGCGGTCCACGAAACCGTGCTCCAGCAGGAACTCGGACTTCTGGAATCCGGCCGGCAGATCCTTTCCTATCGTCTCCCGCACCACCCGTGGTCCAGCAAAACCAATGAGGGCATTTGGCTCCGCAAGGTGCACATCACCAAGCATGGCGAAAGATGCCGTCACGCCACCTGTCGTCGGGTCGGTCAGGATACAGATGTAAGGGAGTCCGGCCTTGGCCAGCAGGCTGAGCTTGGCACTCGTCTTGGCCATCTGCATCAACGAAAGTCCGGCCTCCATCATGCGGGCACCGCCCGATTTGGTGATGCAGACATAGGGCAATCCGTTCTTGATGGCGTAATCCACTGCACGGGCGATCTTCTCTCCCACCACAGAGCCCATGGAGCCGCCGATGAAACCGAAATCCATGCAGCTGACCACCATTTGGCGTCCCGCCACCTCTCCCACCCCCGTGCGGATGGCATCCTTCAGCCCCGTCTTCTCCATCGAGGAGGCGAGCCGGTCTTCATACCCCTTCGTGTCCTTGAAGTCA
Source organism: uncultured Flavobacteriales bacterium (assembly GCA_937996585.1). Classification (GTDB taxonomy): domain Bacteria; phylum Bacteroidota; class Bacteroidia; order Flavobacteriales_D; family Sanyastnellaceae; genus UBA8752. The sequence continues at coordinate 1,161 of CALKUW010000374.1, read as the reverse complement.
AGGGGGTTTGCCGACATCATCTTGGCCTGCAACTCACGGAACTTGCCTCCGTCAAAGAGGATGTTGAAGTAGGCGCTTGAGCCGATGCGCTCATGGTGGTCACAGTGCCCACATACCCAGAGGTTCTCCTCATGTTCGGCGCTGGCAATGACCGTCTTGCAGGACGGGCACTTGTACCAGTTCCCTTCTGGAATCTCCTTCTTCTCGGCCGTTTTGGTCGTGATGCCCTCCTTCATGCGGCGGAACCACCCGAGGCCATTCCCGGCATCGCCAGCACCCTCCTGTGGGGACGAGGTGGGACGTTGATCTTTTTCTGCCATGAGCGGCAAATTTAGCCCCCCTTCAGAACGGCAGGGCGACTGCAGGGTGAATCCGCCAACGTGACCCCGTGGGAATCGCCCCATCGGGCCACTTCAAAGGCACGCCCGCATCGCAGCGCACCAGGAAATATCCGAAGTCCAACCGAACCCCCACTCCACCGGCCAGACCGAATTGAGAGAGAAAATTCGCCGATTGGAAGTGCACATTGGGTCGGGCCTCCTCCGGACGGGTCATCCATATGTTTCCCGCATCAAGGAACAGTGCCCATTGAATCCAGTCATTCATGTAATGCCTGTATTCGATGTTGCCTTCCAATCGGATATCTCCCCGAACCCGCAGTCCCGCCACATCGGAGCCACCGGGCCCCAGACCCAACGCCTGCCAACCCCTCATGCTGTTCGGCCCCCCGACGTAGTACTGTTTTTCAATGGGTACAGCCACACCATCAATGGAGGATGCTGCTACGCCCGCGAACAGCCGGGTGAAGAAGCCCGTCCTCCCATCCATGCTCCAACCTGCACGGGCTTCCATCAGAATTCGCGTGTAACGCGCCACCTGCACGTTGGCCGTTTCTCCGAACAGGCTGGGCAGGGGCACCGTCGTCTCTTCAGGTGTTCGCGGGTCCAACAGGTGGAAAAGATTCCCGGCCCCTTCCAGTTCCATCCTCAGGCTCCAGATGAAGGCCCCTTCTTTCTTCCGGCCGGGGGTCAACCGCCACGAGATGCCCGACCCGAACAGCGCACGCGATTCAAAGGATGATGTCAGTACGTCCGAGCCCAAGCTGTCCAAGTCTGAACGAAAGCCCTCATTGAGATTGCTGGAGGTCAGTGCCACCTCCAT
>CALKUW010000373.1 GCA_937996585.1 uncultured Flavobacteriales bacterium | reverse complement strand
GGCACGGGTCCAGTGCAGCAGGTCTTCTGCAAAGTCGCCGGCATGGGTAGGGCAGCCGAGCTGGTCGTCCACCACGGTCAGGACCTCCCGCTCCGAAGCGAGGCGCAGCATGGTGTTCAGAAAATTCCGTCCATTCCGGTCGTAGAGCCAGCTGACCCGGATGATGCTCGCTGAAGGCAGGGCGGCGAGGACCGCGCGTTCCCCCTCCCGCTTGCTGGCCCCGTAGACCCCAAGCGGCGAAGTGGGGTCGGTCGGCAGGTAGGGCCGGGTTCCCGTTCCATCGAAGACGTAATCGGTGCTGATGTGGACGAGCCGAATCCCGCGCTCGGCACAGGCTTCCGCCAGCCGGCCCGGGGCCTCTCCGTTGATGCGGTGGGCGCGTTCCGCCTCGTCCTCTGCACCATCGACAGCGGTGTAGGCCGCACAGGACAGGACCACCTCCGGACGCAGGCGGTCCAGCGCACCGGGAATGGTCTCGGGCCTTTCGAGGTCCAGCAGGTCCCGGCCGCAGGCGAGAAGCTCCTTGTCCCACGCCACAGGATGGCCGGACAGGGTCAGCAACCTGCCGCCCAATTGACCTGTGGAGCCCGTGATCATCACCCGCATGACACAAAGAAAGTGGGAGCGACAGACACTTTGGCACGCTTTGTGCCGTTTGAACAACAAATCCACGTTCACCATGACGCACTTCCTTTCCTCCAGAAACGGGATGGGCGCCGCGCTCGCCCTCCTCGCCCTTGTCCTCAGCACGTCCGCGGCCTTTGGCCAACGGCGAGGCACCTTCCTTGAACCCCGGCGCGCGGGCGCCTTCGAATTGGGCGGCACTTCCCTGCTGTCCCTGAATGCCGAAGGCAACCTCATGGTCGATGCCGGCCTGGAGGTCACCGTCCTCGGCCGGGCGGCCGGACCCCTGCACAGTGGAGTCCGCCTCGGTGTCGGCGTGCTCGACCGCACCGGTTCCCTTGCTGGGACCGAGGCCGGCACGACCGAACGCCGACGAACCCTGCTTCCCGAAGCGTCGGGTGTGCTCAGGCTCGACCCCTTCCGCGGCGGATTCCGCCCTTTTGCCGAGGCCGAGCTGGGCTTGAGTGCCACCCTCATGGACATTCGCACCTTCGATGAAGCGGGCGACCGCACAGACTACGCCGTGCCCGCCTTCGATCCGACCCTGCATTACGGGTATGCCGTCGGTGCCCGTATCCGGCTCGCCAGAGGCGCCTTCCTCGCAGTCCGATGCGGGGAACGGATGGGCGGACACCTCGACGTGCCCGATCCGATCCAGGAAACCGGGACCCTCACGACGCTGGATCCCCAGCGCAGGGTCATCGGCATGGGGCTCAGCCTCGCCCTTTGACGGGGGACATCCCCTCACACACCATCACGCCGCCCGCATGGCCTCCACCGGATCCATGCGGGCGGCCTGCATGGCGGGCGCCAGTCCCGCCACAATGCCGCTCACCACGGCAATGCCGAGGCCGAGCAGAAACCGGTTGAGTCCGAACACCAAGGAGAAGCCTTCGGAGGTCGCATTGACCAGGAGCACGAGAAGCCCCACGGCCAGCAGGGCCATCATCGCGCCGATGATGCACAGCGCCACGGCCTCGGTCAGGAACTGGGCCAGGACGAAACTGCGTTTGGCGCCCAACGCCTTCTGGACCCCAATCAGCGGCGTCCGCTCCTTGACGGAAACGAACATGATGTTGGCGACGGAAAAGCACCCGATCAGGATGGCGAAGACGCCGATGAACCAGACGCCATTCTCGAGCTGACCGAAGATGCGGTCGATGAAGGAGGTGAGCATCTCCACCTCGTTGACCGCGAAATCCGATTCGTCGCGGGGATGCAGTCGGCGCAGGGGACGGTAGGCCGCAATGACCTCCCCCTTCAGGGTCTCGAGGTCCACCCCCTCCTTGGCCCGGATGAGGATGCTCGCCTTGAGCGCCTTGAAGTTCATGAGCTGACGGGCAAACGTGACCGGCATGAGGACGAGGTCGTCCGATCCTTCCCCCACCAGCGATGTGCCCTCCTGGGCCAGCACCCCGATGACCCGGAGCTTCCGCCCCTCGAGGACACAGGATTGGCCGAGGGGGTCCTCCCCGGGGAAGAGCCGCTCGATGATCTCCCGGCCGAGGATGACGGAGGGTGTGCCCGCCTGCATTTCCCGGGGGGTGAAGAAGCGGCCATCTTCGATGTTCAGTTCGATGGCGTCAAGGTAATCCAGGGTCACGGCCGCGATACGGGCTCCGGCAAAGCTGCTGCTGCCCCGTTCGAGGGTGCCCATGTTGCCCGTTTGGAAGGCCACGGTCCGGGCCGAAGGCAGGCGGTCGCGCAACAGCTCGGCATCCTCGAGGGTCGGATCCTTGCGGACGGCATATTTCCACCACGGATAGTCCGACGAGAAGGTCCAGGGCATTTTCTCCACGAACAGCACGTCGCTGCGCACGGAGCTGAAGATGCCTTTGAGGTTCTCCTCCAGGGAATCGGAGACCGCGAAGACCGCCGTGATCATGAAGATGCCGATCATCACGCCGAGCAGGGACAGGAGGGTCCGGAGCCGGTTGGTCACCAGCGCCTGCCAGGCCTGGATGAAACTCTCTGCGAACAACCTGCGGGACATGTGTGCTAAACTACGCCCACCCAGG
>CALKUW010000372.1 GCA_937996585.1 uncultured Flavobacteriales bacterium | reverse complement strand
TAGTGGCCGACTACCGGTCGGCGGATGTGGCCGCCGGCGGCCAGGGGGCACCCCTGGTCCCCTTGTTCGATGCGGTCGTCTTTTCCGGATACGGCGCCTGTCTGAACCTGGGGGGTATCGCCAACATCACTTGGCTTCCGGGAGCTGCGGATGGGCCGGTGAGGGCGGCAGACCTTTGCGGCGCCAACCTGCTCCTCAACAGGCAGGCCCGACGGGCCGGGCTGGCTTTCGATCGAGACGGGGCATTGGCCCGGAGTGGTTCAGTGCAGGACCCGGCGCTGCATCTGCTCGATAATTGGCCCTTCCTCCTGCAACCCGCACCCAAGTCGCTGGCCGCCGAAGACCTTGACCATCTGCATCACATCCTCGACGGGGTTCCCGACCCGCGTGATGCGGCTGCCACAGCCGTGGAGTGGGTGGCCCGGACCGTAGCGGGGAGCCTCGAACCAAGTGAGGGCAACGGACGCACCTTGCTCGTGACCGGCGGCGGGGCCCACCACCTCCATCTCATGGAACGGCTGCGTACCCATTTGCCTTCGGGCTGGACGCTCGAGGTGCCGGAAGCCCAGTGGGTGGACGGAAAGGAGGCCGTCGCCTTCGCTTGGCTCGCCCACCGGACGGCGCACGGAATGACCACTTCACTGGCCTCTGTTACAGGGGCGGAAAAGGACGTTTTTGGCGGCAGGCTCTTCGGTAACTTCGCCCGCACCGACAATGGTTCGGAAGCCTGCAGCACACTATGATGAAAGAACTCCTCGACCGTTACAGCGAACGCCCGCCTGAAATCGTGTTCGAATGGTCCGACCAGGAAACCGAGGCGCGGGGATGGGTGGTGATCAACAGCCTGCGCGGTGGAGCGGCAGGTGGCGGCACCCGCATGCGCAAAGGCTTGGATCGCGGTGAGGTCATTTCCCTCGCCAAGACCATGGAGATCAAGTTTACCGTGAGCGGTCCGCAGATCGGCGGGGCCAAGAGCGGCATTGATTTCGACCCGACCGACCCCCGCAAGGAGGGTGTCCTGCGCCGCTGGTACGCAGCCGTGACGCCGTTGCTCAAGCACTATTACGGCACCGGGGGTGACCTCAATGTGGACGCGGGCAAGGAGGTCATTCCCATGACTGAGGCCTGTGGCGTCTGGCATCCGCAGGAAGGGGTCTTCAACGGCCACTTCAAGCCGGATGAGGCCCAGAAAGTGCGCAGGATCGGCCACCTCCGTCAGGGCGTCAGCCAGGTGGTGGAGGATCCGGAATTCCTGCCCGATGGCGGTGGGGTGCGTTTCCGCGTGGCCGACCTGATCACCGGATACGGCGTGGCCGAGTCCGTGGGGCATTTCTACAACCTGTACGGAGGCGATCTGGCCGGCAAGCGCGTCTTGGTACAGGGCTGGGGCAACGTGGGCGCCGCCGCCGCCCTGTACCTCGCCAAGCAAGGCGCCGTCGTCACCGGAATCATCGACAGGGTCGGGGGCATCCTGCGACCGGATGGCATGGGCCTCGATGAGATCCGCGCCCTTTTCCTGGCCAAGGAAGGCAATGCGCTCAAGGCCGAGGGCATGCTCTCCTTCGAGGAGGTCAACGCCGGCATCTGGGACGTTGGAGCGGAGGTCTTCCTTCCGTGTGCGGCGTCGCGGCTGGTCACCGAAGCCCAATTGGACCGAATGCTCAGTACCGGGCTGGAGGTCATTTCCGCCGGTGCGAACGTGCCATTTGCCGATGCCGAGATCTTCCACGGACCCATAGCCGACAAGGCGGACGGTGCCTGTGCGGTCATTCCGGACTTCATCGCCAACTGCGGCATGGCACGCGTGTTCGCCTACCTTATGGGAGATGGGCACGTGAGCCTTTCGGACGCCGCCATCTTTGGTGATACGTCCGATTGCATCCGGGCGGCCATGGAGCGGTGCCATGCCCGCAACCCCGAAAAAATGGGGCTATCCTCGACCGCGATGTCCATCGCCCTCGAACAACTCCTCTGATTCGCGACTTTCATCCCCATGGCCACCATCCTCATCGTCATCTTCGTCGTTGGCTACCTGTTCATCGCCCTCGAGCACAACCTGCACATCGACAAGGCGGCCAGTGCCCTCATCACGGGAACGCTGTGCTGGGCCGTGCTGGTGCTGGGGTGGCATGAAGCCCCCGCCCACCTGGCCGAGGCCTACCAGGCTTTCGACCATGGCGGATCCGGTCACGGGGCATTGAAGGTCTTCTTCGAGCACCGCCTCCTCCACCACATGGAGGAAATCGCGAGCATCCTCTTTTTCCTGATGGGGGCCATGACCATCGTGGAACTCGTCGATGCCCACAACGGATTTGCGGTGATCACGGACAGGATCAAGACCCGCAAGAAGGGCCGGCTGCTCTGGATCATCGGCATCCTGACCTTCTTCTTTTCCGCAGCGTTGGACAACCTCACGACCTCCATCGTGATGATCTCCCTACTGCGGAAGCTCATTGCGGACAAGCCCACCCGCTGGCTGTTTGCGGGCGCGGTGATCATTTGTGCGAATGCAGGTGGCGCCTGGTCACCCATTGGCGATGTGACGACGACCATGCTGTGGATCGGGGGTCAATTGACCACCCCGGTGATTGTGGTCAATCTGATCTTGCCGAGCATCGTCTGCATGGTGGTGCCGCTGGCCATCATGTCCATGCGGATGAAGGGAGAAGTCGAGCGCCCTGAAGTGCAGGACCTCGAGGAGGAGGCCGATCCCACAACGAAGGGCGAGCGCAACCTGATCTTCGCCATGGGTGTTTCCGGCCTGCTCTTCGTACCGGTTTTCAAGACGGTGACCCACCTGCCGCCCTTCATGGGCATGATGCTCTCCCTCGGCGTGCTTTGGCTCACGACCGAGGTGCTGCACCGCTCCAAGAACGAGCAGGAGCGCAGCATGCTGAGCGTGGTCGGCGTCCTGCGGAAAATCGACACGGCTTCGGTCATGTTCTTCCTCGGCATCCTCCTTGCGGTGGGGGCCCTGCAGGAAGCGGGGCACTTGATCGCCACGGCGGATTGGCTCCGGACCGCCCTGGGCGATGTGTACCTGATCAACGTAGCGATCGGTCTGCTGTCCGCCATCGTCGACAACGTACCCCTCGTGGCTGCGAGTATGGGCATGTACCCCATCGCAGATCCCGGTGCCGTGGAATGGATGGGCTACTTCGTCCAGGACGGCATCTTCTGGCAGTTCCTCGCCTATTGTGCCGGAACCGGCGGCTCCGCCCTCATCATCGGCAGTGCGGCCGGTGTCGCCGTGATGGGCCTGGAGAAAATCGACTTTGTCTGGTACCTCAAGCGCATGAGTTTGCTCGCCATCGCCGGATACCTTGCCGGGGCGGCGGTCTACTGGCTCATGTTCGGCATGGCCGGCTGAGCTGTACAGTGTGAACAGGGGGCGGGTGGAAACACACCGCCATCATTTGCCGTGTGGCATACGGAATCGGCGACCTTCGGCGTTGGACTCCAAGCCCACAGCATGATCGCAACGCACATTCCTTCCTTCGTCCTGATGCGCATCCAGGACCTGACCCTCGGCGGTACCACGGTGCAGGACACCGGTTCGGGAGCCGACGCCATGGCGGCCTCGGGTGAGGTCGTCACGCGCGATGTCTCCATCATGGAACTGCTCATCTCCGGTGGCTGGTACATCATGCTGCCCTTGGCCGTCATGAGCTTCATCGCCCTGTTCATCTTCTTCGAACGGTCCATGGCCATCAGCAAGGCCGCCAAGGAGGATAAGGACTTCATGGCCAAGCTCAAGGACTACCTCTCGGCCGGCAACCTCGACAGCGCGCGCAACCTCTGCGAGCAGAGCGGCACCCCCATTGCCCGGATGCTGCACAAGGGCATCGCCCGCATCGGCAAGCCGCTCAAGGATATCTCGGCAAGCATCGAAAACGTCGGCAAGCTCGAGATCTACAGCTTGGAGAAGAACCTCAGTTCGCTCGCCACCATCGCCGGTGCGGCGCCCATGATCGGCTTCCTCGGAACCGTGATTGGCATGGTCAACGTTTTCCTCGACATGGAGAACGCCGGCATGGTCCGTGTGGACGACATCTCGTCCGGCACCAAGCAGGCCATGATCACGACCATCGTCGGCCTCATCGTGGGCATCATCGCCTACATGGCCTACAACCACCTCGTGAGCCGCGTCAGCAAGGTCATCCACAAGATGGAGGCCAGCAGCCTTGAATTCATCGACATCCTCGAGGAACCCGCCCGCTGATGAACCTCTCCCAGCGCAACCAGGTGCAGGCCGGGGGCAACATGTCCTCAATGACGGATCTCGTGTTCCTCCTGCTCATCTTCTTCGTGATCCTGTCGACCCTCGTGTCGAACGGGGTCAATGTGGACCTGCCGCAGAGCAAGGGGACGAGCAGTGCGAGTTCGCGCCTGACGGTCTCCATCAAGCCCGATGGTTCCTATTACCTGAATGGTACCGCCATCGCCCGGGCCGACATCGAGCCCGCCCTCAAGGTGAAATTCGCCGACCAGAACGATCCGGTACTGTATTTGCAGGTGGATCAGGCGGTGCCCACCGGACAGACCGTCGAGGTCATCGGCCTCGCCAAGGCCAACGACTGGAAGGTCATGCTCGGCGCCCAACCCGCCCGCTGAACACCCGCGATGTCAGGATTCGATTGGAACCGCCACCACGCCGATGAGGAACGGAAGGAACGCCGCAAGGCGGCCATCTTCTCCTCGTTGACCTACATCGCGATCCTGGCGGCATGCTTCTTTTTCGTGGCCTTCCAGGAGGTCACCCCGCCACCGGGAGAGCAGTTCGTCGCCGTGGGCATGGCCGATTTCGGCAATGTCGATGAGGCCGGGGGTGACCGGGAATCCGAGGTGCCGTCCGAACAGGTGGAGGAGGTCATCGAACAGGAGGTGAGCGAGTCCGTCAATGACGAGGTCGCCCCCGTGGAGACGGTGGAGACGCAAGACAACAGCGAGGTGGATGTGCCCACACAGGAGGAACCCGTCGAGACGCCCACCGAGGTGGAGGAGCCGGAACCCACGATTTCCGACAACCTGGCCAATGCCTTCGACCAGATGTTCAACAACTCCGGTGGTGGCGGGTCCGAGGGTGAACAGCAGGGCACCGGGAACAGCGGTGCAGAGGATGGTCAGATTCAGGGGACGGGCGTGGTGTCCGGCGAATTCGGCAACAGCTTCCTTGAAGGCGGTACCATGATCGGGGAACCCAACCTCGACCGCAAGCCGGATGAGGAAGGGGTGGTCCGCATGAAGATCTATGTGGACAAGACCGGCAAGGTCACCCGGGTGCAGTTCGACCCGGCCAACAGCACGACGAGTTCCAACCGCCTCGTAGCGCTCGCCAGAGAAGCGGCCTTGACCGCCACCTTCAGCAGCCACCCCACCAAGCCCACCCGCGTGGGCTGGATCCAGTTCAACTTCGAGTTGCAATGACCACCTGGCCGCCAAGGCTGAATCCATGACGTACGAGGAGGTGCTCGACTGGCT
>CALKUW010000371.1 GCA_937996585.1 uncultured Flavobacteriales bacterium | reverse complement strand
TTCATTGCCCCGGAAGGCCACCCCGGACTGGCCACGGACCACATCGGCGCCTTCTGTGTCACGGCCGGCCATGGCCTTGAAGACTGGTGTGCCCCTTTCCGAGAGGATGACGACGACTATTCGGAGATCCTCGCCAAGGCCCTGGCCGACCGCCTCGCGGAAGCCGCGGCCGAATGGCTGCACCGCGAAGTGCGCACCACCCACTGGGGCTATGCGCCGGATGAATCCCTGGACAACGAGGCCCTCATCGCCGAGCGCTACCGCGGCATCCGCCCCGCCCCGGGCTATCCGGCCTGTCCCGACCACCAGGACAAAGACACCCTCTGGTCATTGCTCGACGTGGAGAAGCAGATTGGCGTGACCCTCACCGAGAGTCTCGCCATGTGGCCGGCCGCCAGTGTGTCCGGCTTCTATTTCGCCCACCCGGAATCCCGGTATTTCGGGCTGGGCAAGATCCTGCCCGACCAGCTCGAGGACTACGCCGCTCGCCGAGGACAGCCCGTGGATGAAGCCGCCCGCTGGCTGTCACCCGTCCTACTCGAACGCCCTGAATCCATCGCCAAATGACGCTCACGGACATCCTCAACCAACCGGACCACAGCCGGTTCAGCATCGAGCTGTTGCCACCATTGAAGGGCCAGCACATTGACTCGATCTACCGCACGATGGACGCCCTGATGCCCTTCGCACCCGCATTCGTAGACGTCACCTACCACAGGGAGGAATACGTCTACCGCGAAGTCGGTCCGGGCCTGCTGCAAAAGCGCACCGTCCGCAAACGTCCGGGCACCGTCGGTATCTGCGCAGCACTCATGAACCGCTACGAGGTGGAAACCGTACCGCACATCATCTGCGGCGGATTCTCCGTCGAGGAGACCGAAAATGCCCTCATCGACCTGGACTTCGTCGGAGTGCGCAACGTGCTGGCCCTCAGGGGTGATGCCATCCGCAGCGAAGGCCGATTCAAGCCCGAGGCAGACGGCCATTCCTACGCCATCGATCTGGTGGACCAGATTGTGGACCTCAACAAGGGCGTCTACCTGGATCCCGATCTGAAGAACACCACGGCCACCAACTTCTGCATCGGTGTCGCCGGGTACCCGGAAAAGCACTTCGAAGCACCGAATCCGGACAGCGACCTGCGCTGGCTCAAGAAAAAAGTCGAACACGGCGCCGAATACATCATCACCCAAATGTTCTTCGACAATGCCCGCTATTTCGCATTCGTCAAACGGTGCCGGGAAGAGGGCATCGATGTCCCCATCATTCCAGGCATCAAACCGCTAACCACCGCCAGCCAATTGCACGTGCTGCCGCAGGTGTTCCATGTGGACCTGCCCGAGGCCCTGGTCCAATCCGTCGAGGCGGCAAAAACCAAGGAACAGGTGAAGAAGGCTGGGGTGGATTGGTGCACGCAACAGGCTGAGGAACTGTTGGATGCAGGCGTTCCGACCCTCCACTTCTACACCATGGGCAAGGCCAATCCGACGGCCGAAATCGCACGCCGTGTGTTCGGCACGGTGACCGTTTGAGGACCAGGTTACCAGCGCAAGAGGAATGCCGGAATGTTCCTACAAGGGCTATGGTCGGGTTCCCGCTAAAGAAACCAATAATATCCTGGACATTTAAGGGCCTTGCCCTGTCAATGTCATGAACGCCATGCCCTTTCATCAGCAATCCCACTCGAGACGTGAGGTTTTGAGGCTGGAGGCATTGGCATTGCTCAAAGACTTTGCGGCCGACCTGATTGGCATTGAAGACATTGACGCCCTGCTGTGGGCCGTCGCTGAACGCACCATCAGCAAATTGGGATGGGTTGATTGCGTGATTTACCTCAAAGACCCACACCGAGACATCCTCGTCCAAAAGGCCGCATTTGGGCCGAAGAGCATCGACTACAAGGCCATCTTCGAGCCGATCGAAGTGCCCATGGGACGTGGGGTGGTCGGCAAAGTCGCCAGCACAGGCCAAGCCCTGAGAATCGGCAACACTTCCCAATTCAAGGACTACATCGAAGACGATGCCGTTCGCCTCTCCGAACTGGCCGTTCCCATCCTCTGGGGCAAAGAAGTGCTGGGGGTGATCGACAGCGAACACCCCGAACAGGAATTCTATCTGGATGAGGACCAATTGATCCTCGAGACGATTGCCGGCATCACGGCCACAAAGATCCAACAAGCACGCAGTACCCATGCCAATTCCGAATTGGCATTGTTCTACGAGCGAAACCCCAATCCGGTGTTGCAGCTGGACGAAGAACTGGAGATTTCCTTCATCAACCAGTCCGCCAAGGATTGCTTCCCGGAAAACCTCGATGTCGGCAACCGGCTCGAACGACCACGCCTTCGAGAAGCGCTGCAGACCGCAAAGAAGAAAGGCCGGTCCACATGGCGGTGCCACCAGACCGATCCTCTGTCAGGAAAGGAACGCACCGGTGAATTCAACATCGTCCACCTCGATGCGGGACAGTTCAACCTCTACGGCAGTGATATCAGCCACATCCTGCAATTGCAGAAAGCCGCCGAAGCCGCCAATGAGGCCAAGTCGAAGTTCCTGTCGGTCATGAGCCACGAAATCCGTACACCTCTCAACGCCATCCTCGGGTTGACGGATCTGCTCATCCACGAGCATCCCAGCAGGGATGAACAGCTGCGCCACCTCGCCTACATGGAATTCTCCGGCCGGCACCTTCTGAGCCTGGTGAACGACATCCTCGATCTCGAAAAACTGGCATCCGGCAAGGCCACCAGCGTGAAGACCTCCTTTGATCTGGTCCAACTCGTGGACAGCATCATCGACTCTTTCAGAAACCGCGCCGACAAAGTGGGCTTGCAGCTCACCCACACCTTAGCCCCGGGTGTTCCACCCCACGTTCAGACGGACATCAAATGGCTCACCCAGATCCTGAACAACCTGCTCGGCAACGCCATCAAATACACCGAACAAGGGTCGGTTCACCTTGACGTCCACATATTGGCGTCCGGCGGCAGTGGGGAAGGCGAAGTACCGGTCATGCGCTTCTCGGTCATCGACACGGGACGCGGCATACCAGCCTCGGAACAGGAACGGATCATTCAGCCCTTCGAACAAATCAGGACAGACCCCAGTATCGAAGGCACGGGATTGGGACTCGCCATCGTCAACAGCCTCATCAAGAGGCTCGGAGGGACCATGACCATTGAAAGCAAGGTCAATGAAGGATCCTCCTTCCATGTGGACCTGCCCATCGCCACCGTCGACGCCACTCCCTCCGAGCCGGAAAGCAGAGCGCTTGATAGTGCCAGCCCCCCTTCATCCGAACCCAATGTTGGACATACGGAGCCGCTACCTGACAAGGCGGAGAGTAAGGCATCGTCATGTCCCATCCTGCTCGCCGACGACAACGATCTGAATCGCTTCGTGGCAAGCAAGCTGCTCATGCGCTGGGGCTACGAAGTGCATGAGGCCACGGATGGCACTGAAGCGGTTGAAATTTGGCAGTCCCTCGGCCCCTGCCTCATCCTGATGGACGTGCAGATGCCCAAAATGGACGGCATCGAGGCCACGGAACACATCCGAAGGGAGGAGAACCGACGCAATCTGACGCCGTCCCCCATCATCGCCCTCACGGCGGACGCCGAGGACAAAACCTACCGACGGATCCTCGCCTGTGGGATGGACGAACGCATCGTCAAGCCATTCGACCCCCCCACGCTGAAAGCGCTGATCGAGCGCATCATCTCCAGCGCAGCCGTCGGGCAGGACTGAATCGGCCTTATTTCTTGCGGAAAAACAACCGGATCGGCACACCGCTGAAGTCGATATGCTCCCTGATCCGGTTCTCCACGAAGCGCTTGTAGGGCTCCTTGATGTACTGCGGCAGATTGCAGTAGAATGCAAACGTCGGCACCTGCGACGGCAACTGCGTGATGTATTTGATGCTGACGCTCTTGCCCTTGTAGATGGGCGGCGGCTGATCCTTGACGATGGGCAGCAACCAGTCGTTCAGCTCCGAGGTCGACACCTTCAACTTCCGCTGATGGTAAACGTGCAAGGCCGCCTCCAGCGACTTGATCACCCGCTGCTTGGTCAGGTTGGACGTGAATACCACCGGCACATCCGAGAAGGGGGCCATCTTTTCCTCGAGCACGGCCCGGTATGCATTCATCGTATGCTCGTCCTTCTCGACCAGGTCCCACTTGTTGACGACGACGACCACACCACGGTAACTGTCGAGCACATGCCAGAAAATGTGCTGGTCCTGCTTCTCCATGCCTTGGGTCGCATCGAGCAGCAACAGGCAGACATCGCTCTGGTCAATCGCCTTGATGGTGCGGACCGTGCTGTAGAACTCGAGGCTGTCGTCCACCTTCTTCCGCTTGCGCATACCAGCCGTGTCCACAATCTCGAAATCAAATCCGAACGCATTGAATCGGGTATGCACACTGTCCCGCGTCGTCCCCGCTATGTCGGTCACAATGTTCCGCTCCTCACCGAGCAGCGTATTGATCAACGTACTCTTTCCCACATTGGGCCTCCCCACCACAGCCAACCGAGGCAAGCCAAGGTCTTCCACCTCTTCCTTGGGCGGCAACAGCGCCACCAGCGCATCAAGCAGGTCACCCGTACCATATCCATTGTTGGCACTGATTCCGTGCAGCACATCGCCCATCCCCAACCCATAGAATTCCGCCGTGGTGTATTCCTGCGCACCGGTATCCACCTTGTTCACTACCAGCATAACGGGCTTGCCGGAACGCCTCACCAATTGGGCAATCTCGAGGTCCAGATCGGTAATGCCCGTCTGTCCATCCACCATGAACAACACCAGCCCCGCTTCATCCATGCTGATTTCCACCTGTTCACGGATGACCCCTTCAAAGACGTCATCCGTACCTGTGGCATACCCTCCGGTATCAATGACCGTAAAGGACCGACCACCCCATTGGGCCTGGCCATACTTCCGATCTCGCGTCGTCCCTGCCGTAGGATCCGTAATGGCATCGCGGGTCTCCGTGAGCCGATTGAATAGGGTCGACTTGCCCACGTTGGGCCTTCCAATGATGGTAACCAGATCCTTCATGTCGTGTATCGTGGCTGCGCGGAAACCGCCGCGCAAAATTGGGCAAAAAAAAGGGGCCCCCGAAGGGGCCCCAAGGTGGCGTCGACATACTCTCCCGCAGTAGCAGTACCATCTGCGCTGGTAGGCTTAACTTCTCTGTTCGGAATGGGAAGAGGTGGACCTTACCGCAATAGACACCTATCGTTCTTGTTGAATTCATTGGGCCGTTGCCTTGAAATCAACGAATGTGTTGACATATTGGTAGAGTAATCATTCTCATAAGCTTTTGAGCAATTAGTACCGCTCGGCTTTGATGTCACCATCTTTACACCTGCGGCCTATCAACGTGGTCGTCTTCCACGGCTCTCAACGAGATCTCATCTCGCGGCGAGTTTCGCACTTAGATGCTTTCAGTGCTTATCTCATCCATACATAGCTACTCTGCGATGCAGCTGGCGCCACAACAGATACACCAGAGGTATGTCCATCCCGGTCCTCTCGTACTAGGGACGGGTCCGCTCAAATCTCGAGCGCCCACAACAGATAGAGACCGAACTGTCTCACGACGTTCTGAACCCAGCTCGCGTGCCACTTTAATGGGCGAACAGCCCAACCCTTGGGACCTTCTCCAGCCCCAGGATGTGACGAGCCGACATCGAGGTGCCAAACCACTCCGTCGATGTGAGCTCTTGGGAGTGATCAGCCTGTTATCCCCGGAGTACCTTTTATCCTTTGAGCGATGGCCCTTCCATGCGGAACCACCGGATCACTATGCCCGACTTTCGTCTCTGCTCGACTTGTAGGTCTCACAGTTAAGCACCCT
>CALKUW010000370.1 GCA_937996585.1 uncultured Flavobacteriales bacterium | reverse complement strand
GACCGAGAGGCAGCAGGGGGTCGAATGCAGCCGGCTGTGAGGCCGCAACCGGCGCCCATTCCGTCCATACCGTCCATCGCTCGCCATGCCTGACATGGCCCAGCATCCATTGTGCGGACTGCATGTCGCCGGCATCGATGGACTGCCCATATCGCCCGTCGTTCCAAGGATGGGTGCGCACTTGGGCGTACCAGGTCGACCGGAGCCGGCGCCATTGCACGTCCAGGCCGATGTGGCCCGCGCGGTAGCCCGGTGTCCATGTGGAGTCATCTCCGTTGATGTTCGGCAGGTGCCAGGGAGCAAGGTCTCGTGCCCAATCCAATGCCCCGATGCGCGCTTCACCACGACCGAGCACATCGGTCCATCGGGCGGTCATGACGGTCGCAGCGATGCGGTTGTGGCCGCGTTCGATCATCTTGGTCAGGCTTCGGATGCCCAGGCCGAGCGGATGGTAGCGCCCTTCTCTGGCGCCGTCGGCCGGCAGCCGTTCCCGGCCGCGCTGGCGGGATTGAACCCAGCGCCACGTCCAACCCTTGCCGAGGTCGCCTTCTACGAGCAGGTAAGGGGCTGGTGCGCGTCGGCCCTGCCACAGGATGTTGCGTGCCCCGGGGCCAAG
Organism: uncultured Flavobacteriales bacterium; assembly: GCA_937996585.1. Classification (GTDB taxonomy): domain Bacteria; phylum Bacteroidota; class Bacteroidia; order Flavobacteriales_D; family Sanyastnellaceae; genus UBA8752. The sequence goes on along the minus strand of CALKUW010000370.1, from coordinate 7,497 downwards.
GCCCGTGCTGCCGATGCCCCATTGTACCCGCCACCGGTCGTGGGGCCGCATGTCGAACCACACTTCCGCCAGGCTGTGGTCGATGGAATGCAGGCCGTCTTCTGCGGGTCGGATTTTGCCGGTGCCCATGCCGGGATACAGCTGACTGGCCAGCACATATTCCGCCTCCGGACCGACCAGCAGCCGCTGCATTTCGAGGACCTTGCCGCCGAAGCGGACCTTGTCGTCCAATGAACCGGCATACCGCACACCGCGCACGTTGCGGTGTCCGTATTGCCATGTCTGTCCCGTGGCGGTTTGCATGCTGCGTGCTTCGCGGGCGAGGTCGACCACCGGGTCCAAAGCGACTTTCACCGGACCGTCGAGGTGCAGGGCGTGCCGGTGCCACCAGGAGTCCCTGCCGCCTTCGTCTTCCGGAAGGGTGCGTATGGAATCAAAGGACAGGGTTCCCCGGTCGGCGGGGGTCGTCAGCACCGGCATGCGCCGCCCGTCCGGCAGGCGGTCGGGAACGATGATTTGGGACAGCAGCGGCAGCGCAGCCGGCCCCAAAAGGAGCAAGAGGATGGTGCGCTGAACTCCGGTCATTTGGCGCGCACCGCGTCCGGGGCCTGCTTGAATTCCTCGTAGACCGCCGTGAGGCCTTCCCGCAGTCCGATACCGTGCTTCCAGCCCAAGGCGTGGATGCGGTTGCAGTCCATGAGTTTGCGCGGGGTGCCGTCGGGTTTGCTGCTGTCCCAGGCGATGGCGCCCTCGAATCCGACGATGTCCCGGATCATCTCCGCCAATTCCTTGATGGGGAGGTCCTCTCCCGTGCCTACGTTGACGTGTTCCTTGCCGTCGTATTTCTCCATGAGGAAGAGGCAGGCGGCAGCGAGGTCGTCCACGTGGAGGAATTCCCGGCGGGGACTTCCCGAACCCCAGCAGGGAACGTCGGCATCGCCCCGCTCCTTGGCCTCGTGGAATTTGCGGATGAGGGCAGGGACCACGTGGCTGTTTTGCAAATCGTAATTGTCGCCAGGCCCGTAGAGGTTGGTGGGCATGGCCGAAATGAAGTTCGCGCCGTATTGGTCGCGGTAGGCCTCGCACAGTTTGATGCCGGCGATCTTGGCGATGGCGTAAGGCTCATTGGTTGGTTCCAACGCCCCGGTCAGCAGGGACGTCTCGGCGAGCGGCTGCTCGGCGAGTTTCGGGTAGATGCAGCTCGACCCGAGGAACAACAGCTTCTCCACGCCCACCTGATGCGCGGCATGGATGATGTTGGCCTCGATCATGAGGTTGTCGTACAGGAATTCCGCGCGGTAGATGTTGTTGGCGTGGATGCCCCCGACCTTGGCCGCCGCGAGGAAGACGTGGGTCGGTTTTTCCCGCTCCATCATGGCGCGCACGGCGGCCTGGTCGCGCAGGTCGAGTTCCGCACTCGTGAAAGTGATGGGGGCAGGCAGTCCGGCATCGCCGAGGGCGCGGCAGATGGCGCTGCCGACCATTCCCCTGTGGCCGGCGACGTAGATGCGGGAAGAAGCGTTCATGGCGTGCATAAAGTTAAGGCTCAACGCTGTGCCGCTTGGCGGGCAAAGGCATTGGAGAGTGCATTGAATGCCAATACGATCGATACGATGCAGGCGCCCGGAATGAGGGCAAGGTGGGCATGTCCCGTGAGGATGGCGCCGTAGTGGTCGCGGATGAGGTTGCCCCAGCTCGGCATCGGAATCTGGGCACCGACACCCATGAAGCTCAGGCCCGCCTCGATGAGGATGGCGGCGGCGAAGTTGGCCGAGGCGATGACGGCGATGGGGCCGGCCAGGTTGGGCAGGATGTGCAGGAAGACGATGCGCGGGGTGGACAATCCGAGGACGCGCCCGGCCTCCACCCATTCGACGTTGCGGAGGGCGATGACCTGCCCCCGGACGACGCGGGCGACCTCCACCCACATGGACAAGCCGATGGCCAGGAAGACCTGTTCGAAGCCCTTTCCGAAGGCGAGGGTGAGGGCGAGGACCAGCAGCAGGGTCGGAATGCTCCAAACGACCTGCAGCAGCCAGCTCACGGCTGCATCGAAAGCGCCGCCGAGGTATCCGGCATAGGCCCCGAGCGGAATACCGATGAGCAGGGAAAGCAGCACCGCCACCAGTCCGACTGACAACGACAGCCCGGAGCCGGCGACAACCCGCGACAGGTAGTCCCTGCCGAAGCGGTCCGTTCCCAGGATGAAGGTTCGCTCATGCAGGGTGGCGGCATGGACATCCGGCACTTCAACGGTGGCCCCGGGTGCGAGCATGGACCACTCGAGGTGCTGTTCATTGGCGTGACGCGAAGGGTCCGGTCGCCATAGGGTGCTTGTCAGGGCAATCAGGGCCCACAGCAGGATCCACAGGGTGCCGGCGAGGGCGGTGGGTTCGGCCTGGAAAAATGCGCGGATGCCTTGCACGTCCGAAAATTAGGCGGTGCTGCGTCCCTTCCACCGCACCCTGCGGAAGGGCATCAAGACCAGGGTGGTGATGATGAAGATGGGGTGCACGACAGCAAGAAGGAGGAGGTTGCCCCACCGCGCCGCGGGACCGATGCCGTCGAACAGGCCGTAGAGTTTTCCGACCCGATGGGTGTAGGTCATGTCGATCAGGGCCTTGGCGATCCAGAAGGCGAGCGCTGCGGCAGGTGCCCACGGAATCAGGATGATTCCTGATAGATGGAGCGCGGCAATGGTCATGGCGACCCTGCGCGCTTCGGAGAGGGCCTTGGGGTAGGCCGTGGCTTTGGCACCCCAGCGGATGCGCTGGTCCAGCAGGCCGGCGAAATCGGGCATGGTCGCGGCCGAAGCCATGGCGTCCTGCAGCCCGCACCAACCGACCCGGTTGTCGTCCCCCCGCTCCAAAAGCGCGGCGAGCGAGAAGACATCGTCGCCACTCGCGATGTCGGGACGCAATTCGTCATGGGGGAATGCGGATGCGCGCCAGATCCAGGCGCCCCCGCTGGCCATGGCCGGTCGACCTCGCCTTACCGCGCTCACCGCCCACCCTTGCATGGCCGCAAAATCAAGCGCCTGAAGCCGGGCGAAGGTGGTTTTTGGTGCCCTGTCAGCATGATTCGACAGACGCAATGGCAACAGGAACATGTCCTTGCCTTGACCTTGCATTTTCAGCTCTCGTGAGATGCTGTCCAGGAAATGCATTCCAATACGAACGTCGGCATCCACCTGCACCACCCACGGCGTTGTCGCGACCCGGATCCCGGCGGACAATCCCGCCTTCTTGCCCCTTCCCGGGCTCTCGATGATGCGCAAGGAAAATGGCCACGGTCCATTGCCGCCTACCACGTCCACAGTACCGTCGTCCGATGCGTCATCCACGATGATGACCTCTTGGGGAAGGGTGTGTCCTGAAGCCAGGTCGCCCAACAGCCTTGGCAATGTCCGGGCTTCATTCCTTACCGGCAGGACGACCGTGACCTCGATGGCCCTGGATGGAGCAGCGCCCTCATGAACCGGAGCATCGTTCTCCTTCTTCTCATGGAATGCGCCCGCAACGCCGGTGAACCAACGTGTGACCTGCACAAGGTGCATGGCCAAAGGGAAAAAGAAAAGGGCTGAAATCCCGGTTGCGATCACGCGCCCAAGTTCGTGCGGAGTCCGTTGATGCGACGCTGTGCACTGGCGTGCCAGACCAATCCCACGAGGGCCGGGATCAGGATGTTCAACACCCACAGGGTGAGGGTGGCACCGATGATGGCGGTGGCGTCCAAGGGCTCGGGTGCGGGAATGGTCAAAAGGGCGGCGGCTTCGCGAATGCCGAGGTCACCTAGGGCGGGCATGGGAACAAGGCTCGTCAGGCCCCAAGTCAGGGACACACCTTCCACCTGTTCGAACATGCGGCCCACCCAATGGTCCATGCTCGCATGGTGTCCGAACGCATTGAGCAGCAAGACGAACTGCACCACCATGATGACATAGCGGGCGATGCTGAGGTTGAGTGCCCGTTTGCGGCGAATGGTGGCAATCCTGCGCGTGAGGCCCCAGTTTCCGCAGAATGGGGTCGCTTTCAGCGTGGTCCAGAAACCGGGGGTCCATCCCAGGTAGAGCCCGAGTGCCATGGCGGAAATCAAGGCCACACTCATTCCGGCCATCCAGTATCCGGCGACGAGCAACCCGATACCAGCTCCGGTGATGGTACACCACCATTGCGATACACAGGCCGCTGCGAAAGCCCGCATGGCCATGTTCCGTTCGCGCTTTTGGACGGCACTGATCCTGCCGATGCCGGCACCCAGACGGAACGGACCGATGAGGCTCCATGCGGTCCCGTAGAGGACCTCTCTGACGCGGCGACGCATGGGCGCCCATGGCAGGAGCTCTGCCCATTTGAAGCATTCCAACCCCCAGTTGACGGGCATCAGCAGGATGGCGCCCAGCAGGGCTCCGGGATATACCGTCCATGACCAGGCATCTTCGGGCAACGCACCCAACTTGCTCCACAGGCAGTATCCGGCAGCGGCCAGGGGCAGGAAGAAAAGCAGGGCCCATTGCAGTCCCATCGGCATACCCGGAAGGTTCCAACCTATGCGGTCGGAAGCGAGCACAGGGAACGGACGCTCAGTCCGCTGTGCAGATGGAGACACGGTTTTGGGCATACTTAAAGATAAGCAAGTCATGAGGTTGATGATGAATATTGTGTAAATGAATCGATATAATTTGTTGTCGAATGATGATTTCGTGTCGTTGGGACACAAGCTCTGCTTCCCGGTAAAAAGTCGTGTAGAAGACGGGGGTGAATACCCGCGCAGTCGGCGGATGATGAGGCGAACTTGGAGGCGTGGAATCAGGACCGACCATCATCTTGGGGATAGACCCCGGCACGACCATCATGGGATACGGTGTCATCCGCGCCTGGTCGCGCAATCGGGTGGAGCTGCTCGAGATGGGGGCTCTGCACCTCTCGAAGGTGTCGGATCATGCCGCCAAGCTGAAGCGCATCCACGACCGATGCGCCGGCCTGATCGATGCGCATGCTCCGGACCATTTCGCCGTGGAGGCGCCCTTCTTCGGAAAGAACGTGCAGTCGATGCTCAAGCTCGGCCGAGCCCAAGGCGTGGCCCTCGCAGCTGCGCTCGTCCGGGAGATCCCGGTTTCGGAGTACGCCCCGCGCCGTGTCAAGCAGGCCATCACCGGAACGGGATCGGCCAGCAAGGAACAGGTGGCGGCCATGGTACAGCGGACGTTGTCGATTCCCGATGCGGACATGCCGCGCGACCTCGACGCCACGGACGGCCTCGCTGTAGCGCTGTGCCACCATTACGAGATGGGCACCCCGACCCTTGGCGGCAAGGGTGGCGGCTGGGCCGCCTTCGTCCGCGAAAACCCGCAGCGCGCCCGCTGAGGCCTGGGTTTCAGCTTCCGCTGACGTCGGGCGTGAGGAGCGTCTGGGTCGGGAAGGCGAAGTCGAGTCCGGCCGCGTTGAAGCGCTTTAGGATTTCCATGTTGACCGCACCTTGACTCAATGCGACGTGGCCTTCCTTCTTGATGAAGTAGACCATTTTGATGTTGAGTGAGAAGTCGCCGAAGCTCTCGAACCAGACTGTGGGATCGGGCTCGAGGGTATCGCCCATGCCGTTTACGATGTCCTTCAGGATGTTCATGCCCTGCTCGACCTGGTCTGGGGTCATGTCATAGGTGAGGCCGAGGGTCAGGGCAATTTTCCGAGTGGGTTCGTCAGTCACGTTCTCGACGAAGCTGTCCGTGAACTTGAAGTTGGGTATGATCACGATGCGGCCCGCGAGGGTGCGCAGGCGCGTGGAGCGGATGCCGATTTCCTCGATGGTGCCGTCGTATCCGCCGATCTGGACGCGGTCGCCGACCTGGAAGGGTTTGTCCACGAAGACGGTGATGCCGCCGAAGATGTTCGACACGAAATCCTTCGCCGCCATGGCCATGGCCAAGCCGCCGATACCGACACCGGCTATGAGCGCACCCACATCGTAGCCCGCATTGTTCAGGGCCATGATGAGACCGAAGACCCAGATACCGGAGCGCAGTCCCTTGCGCAGGATGGGACCGAATTGGTCCATCATCGCACTCTCTTTGCTGAGCGTGTAGGGCACGAAGAAGTTCATGATGACCGCGTCCACGAGCCGTGCGATGCCCCACGTGATGTTGAGGGCGTAGGCCACCTTCATGGCGGAGTCCACGAAGGCGTCGACGTTTTCTCCGAAGGTCAATTCGGCATAGCCCGTGCGGAGGGCGATGATGGTGAGGGCAAGTACCAACGGCTCCTCGAGCTTGTCGACGATGAGGTTGTCGAGGTTGGAGCGGGTCTTGGACGTGATCTTTCGGGCAATGCTGCCTACGATCTTGTAGAGGACGCGGGCGATGATGATGCCGCCGAATGCCCACGCGAGGGCGAAGAGCCAGTGCTCGAGGGTATTGCCGAGAAAGGTGTTCTGGAGGATGTCCATGCCGTTGTGAATTGCGGGCGCAAAATGCGCAATTCCCCGTAAACCAAGGAATCAGAAGCCGAGTGCCAGCCCGCCCCGGATGGTCGGGTTGTCATAGGGATTCAGCGGATTTTCCGTGACGTCGTAGAGGATGGTGAGGCCGGCGCCCAACCGGTCTGAAAGACCCTGGTAGTAACCACCGCCCACCCAGAGCATGCTGGTCCAATCGCTGCCTGTCGGGTCCAATAGCCATCCGTTGGGGAGCTTGACCTGTTCGAGCTCAACGTGGGCGAAGACGCGGGTGAAGAGGCGGTGGCGGGCAAAGATGTTGCCGCCGTAGATGCTGTTGTCTTGGTTTCCCGAAATCCCTTTGTAGCGCTGGAAGTAGTAGGTCACCCCGGCCCCTGCCAGCAGGTTCTCATTGACGCGGTAGCCCAACTGCGGAGCCCCGCCAATCAGGGTGTTGGTCCCGAGTTGCAAAGCCGCTGTGCCGCCGAGGGTCAGTCGCTCCTTGAAGCTGCGCTCCGACATCGGTCGGTTGTCGATACCGGTGATTTCCCGCTCACGCTCTTCTGGGTCGAACCACCAATCGCTCTGGGCTAGAGCGGATGACGACAGCAGCAGAAGGGTCACAAACAGGAATGCAGGGCGTGCCATGCTCCGAAATTAGCCCGGTATCTTCGCCGCCATGCAAGGCGACTCGGCAACCTTTCGCAACGGCGCGGACCTGCGCATCGGATTCCTTGGCGGCGGACAACTCGGCCGGATGACCATTCAGGCGGCGCTCGATCTCGACTACCGCATCCACATCCTTGACCCGGACCCGCAGTGCCCGTGTGCCCGGATTGCCCACCAGTTCACGCAAGGCGACCTCAACGATGCCGAAGCTGTCATCGCTTGGGGCCGCACCCTCGACGTGGTGACCGTGGAGATCGAGAACGTCAGCATCGAAGGCCTCACCGCGTTGAAGGCGATGGGCGTGCAGGTGTTGCCGGACCCGGCCCACCTCGCGCTCATCCGCGACAAGGGCACGCAGAAGGAATTCTACGCGAGCCACGGCATTCCGACCTCGGATTT
>CALKUW010000369.1 GCA_937996585.1 uncultured Flavobacteriales bacterium | reverse complement strand
GGAGGCCGCAGGGTCGGTACATCCGAGGATGTCGCTGCCCTCACAGTCGGAACAGCTGTTCCAGCAGACCACAGGCTCACTTTGGTCGCCGGCGACCTGGAGGACACGGTTCGTGAAACCATAGTTCTCCGTGACACAGCTTCCGATGCCTGCGAGGTTCTCTTCTGCAGACCATCCGTTCACCGTGAACTTGTACTCATAGTAGTCGTAGGCCAACTCGATGGTCGCGCTGTAGACACCGTCTCCGTCCTCATCGAGGAGCGGGTTGCAGGGACCACACCATCCATTGAATGTGCTGTTCACGTAGACGGAGTCGAGGTCACCCAAGGCGTACTGGCTCATGTTGACGTTGAAGGTCACGTCATAGAGGCAAGAGCCGTCATTGTAGCTGGCAGCAGCATCGTAGTTGGAGGCCGTGTCGTCCGTGCAACCGGGCGTACCACCATCGCCACAGGCGAGGCAGGATCCCCAGCACACCACACCCAGATCCATGGGGTCATTGCTCAAGACGTCGAGGTCACGGTTCGTGAAACCGCCAGCCGTGCGGACGCAGGGGCCAACAGGGTCGTTTCCGGGAGCGAGGTCTTCCTGATCAGCCCAAGAATCCACCTGGAACTTGTAGGCTTGGTTCTCTCCGGGAGGAATGAGGAAGGAACCGGACCAGATGCCGTCAGCATCCTCGTCGGTCAATTGGTTGCAATCGCCGCAGAAGCCATTCCAGTCTGCGGAGACGTTCACGAAACCGAACGTTCCTCCGTAGTTGTTCATGTCCACCGAGAAGGTGACCAACGCACTGTCGTTCTCCGCTCCGCCACAAGGCTCACATGTGCTCCATGTGTCCATGATGTTGCCGGAACCGACCGTCCAGAGGCGGTTGGCATAGCTGAAGTAGTCCGTGATTGGCACACAATCCGCATTCAAGAAGTCGTCGTAGCCATCGCCGTTCAGGTCAGGACCGAAGTCGAGAAGGTCCTCCTGCTCACCATTGATGAGCCACTTGTATTCCATGTCGGCGTCAGGAGCAGGTGAGAACAATACTTCCCAGAGTCCTTCTGAATTCAAGGAAGCCTCAGGACCACCCGCGGGATCCCATCCCCAGAAAGGACCGAAGATGCGCACACTGGTGATGTCGGTCAAACCGCTGCAGCTCACGTCGAGCGTCGCCGTCAGGGTCTCCGCTGCCACACAGGCATCACAGGAGTTGTAGCAAACGACCGGCAAGGTGGCTGCTTCCGTGACGATGAAGGAGCGGTTTGTGAAGCCGTCGATGGTGCTCGTGCAAGACTCGCCACCCGCAAACTCCTCTTGAGCCGTCCAACCGTCCAAGGTGAACTTGTACTCAATGGTGTCGGCCACGAGATCCACGGTCACGGTGTAGATGTTGTCACCATCACTGTCATCCATCGGGATGCAACCTCCACACCATCCGGCAAAGCTGCCATTGAGGTTCACCGTACCGTAGGCACCAGTGTAAGTTGACATGTCGACTTGGAAAGTCACAGCGTAAGAAGCCGGAGGAGCGGCACAGGAACCGTCCGTGGAGCACTGCCCGAAACAGGTGCTGATGGTCGTGTTCTCATTGATGGGACCGAGAGAGCGGTCATTGAAGTTCGCCGCATCCGCACAGTCCTGTCCGCTGATGTCCTCTTTGGCTCCCCAGTCACCACCATCATTGGGGCTGTTGAGGAAGGTGTAATTGCCGGAGAACCCTGCTGGCACCGCAATGGTCACCGTCCATACACCATCGTTGTCATCGTCGGACATGGCATTGCCCTGGGCATCGCCGAAGTAGCTTCCGCCACCAACGTACATGCCGTTGGGGCCCACGGTGATGTTCTCGGTGTTGACGTTGAAGGTCACGTCATAGGTGGTTCCATCCGGGGGACCTGAACCTGTTCCGTCATTGTAGAAGTAAATGTTGTCGAGGTAGACCGTCCAACCTGCACCGTTGGCAGAACCATCGGCGTTGAACTGACCGTCAAACTTCAACTGGAAGACGTTGTCCCAAGTCATGCCCTCGAAGGAAGCAATGGGAAGGTCCACGCTGCTCCAAGCTCCTGCCGTAGTGGGAACCTCGACAAGGAATTCCCCTGCTCCCGTTCCTCCATTGACCGGAGAGACCTTGAGCATGCGATCTGCAGTCGCTACCCACACGTCTACGTGGAGGTGGGTCATTCCGGAAAGGTTGGTAGAAGTCAAATCGGTTCCCTGGTAGTTGAAGTTGGCGTACTCCATGACAAGGTTGCCCGTACCGGGATCGTAGTCCGTATTCACCGTTCCCGACTGCGCCCAAAAGGGGTTGTAGTTGGTGGCGATGTTGTCGTAGGTACCTCCGTAAACAGACACAACGTCAGTTGAGTTCTGAGTGGGATCTGCAGCATTGTCCGTAGGTGCAGTCGGTCCGGTGGGGTCACCGCCGCCGCCTTCACAGGCATCGCAGGAGTTGTAGCACACCACATCGAGGGTAGCATCTGCCGTCACGATGACGGAACGGTTGGTGTATCCATCAATCGTAGTCGTGCAGGGGTCCCCTTCGGTGAACTCCTCCTGTGCCGTCCATCCGTCCAGAGTGAACTTGTATTCGAGGGTATCTCCAGGAACACTTGCGGTGATCGTATAGATGTTACCTCCAGCCGTGGTCATGGCCGCACATCCACCACACCATCCGTTGAAGCTTCCGTTCAGGTTGACCGTTCCATAGCTTCCCGTGTAGTCACTCATGTCCACTTGGAACGTGACGTTGTACTGGCAAGAGCCATCGTCGTAGTCGGCAGAAGCATTGTAGTTGTTGGCTCCGGAATCGAGGCAACCTCCAATACCTGCTGTGTTCTGCTCCTCACAAGTTCCGCAGAAGTCGAAGCATTGAACCGCGAGTACCGTATCTGCTACCCCCAGGTTGAAACCGCGGTTTCCGAAATCATCACCGGGAACGAAATCACATGCCGTGCCGCCGATGTTCTGCTCGTCTCCACCCCAAGCATTGATCATGTACTTGAACTCGTAGCCTTGACTGGGGGCGAGTGCCATGTCCACTGTGTAGACGTTGTCTCCATCTGAATCGTCCATGGCTGTGCAGGGACCGCACCATCCGTCAAAGGAACCCGTAACGTAAATCGTCTCTCCACCGGTCAGACCTGCGTTGGACATGTCTACCTGGAAGGTGACAATGGGTTGGTAGGCCGGAGTCTCACAGGTGCCGTCTGTTGTGCACTGACTGAAGCATGTGCTGACCGTGGTATTCTCCGTGATGTTGCTCAAGAGGCGGTCACTGTATGGACCGTCAGCACAGGATAGACCGTTGATGTTTTCCTTGCAGCTCCAATCTGGGCAGTTGCCATTCAAGAAGGTATAGTTGCCTGTATAACCGACAGGCACGGACTTGGTGATGGTCCAGATGTCGTCTCCATCCGTATCCGTCATGGGGTTGTCACCCGCGACGCCAAAGTCGACACCTCCTGCAAGGAATACGCCCTCAGGAGAGGTGGTCTCGTTGGCCATGTTCACATTGAACGTAACGTCCACAGTGGAGGGGCCTGCGGCTTCCACGATGATCGTTCCGACCATGCCGTTGGCGGCATGGGAACCGATGCTGCAGTCGTAGTTGTAGGTGCCCGGCGTGTTCAGGGTAATGGTGCCCATGGAGATGCCTGGCGCCGAACCACTGTTGGCGGCAAGGGAGAAGGTCTCGGGGTTATTCCAGGTGTCACCCAGTGTGCTGGACACACCGTTGACATTGTGGAAACCAGCTTCATTAAGGAATTCGATGGTCTCGCCCGCTGTCACCGTGAGGGTGGCTGGGTTGTAGTAGTAATTGCCGGCGAGGACCGTATGGTCTTGAGCTTGAGCAATGCCGTAGCTGAATACGGCGAGGCAAAGCAGCAAAAGGTTACGCATGGTGTTTGGGTTACAGTAAGGTTCTTCCAATGACGGGCAATATAGACAGAGAAGGTGTACTTCATACACCAAGCCAAAAAACGAGGGGATAATGCGGGTATTATCAAGCAGGAACACCCCCATTCCGGGGTGCAATCGTTCCATCAGTTGGTCGGAATCGACCAACTGCGCCATTTATCTGCGCCCACAAATTTGATTATACGGCTCCGCCCCCGTCCATGTCCGCTTCGCGGATAACGAGGTTCAACAGCCCCGCCAACACCAGACTCAAGCCTGCGAGTACCATCGTCTGGATGACATCATCGCCCAGCAGGGTCTTGTAGGCCCAATTGATGCCCCCCAAAGCCGCCACGATCTGGGGAATGACGATGAACATGTTGAACACCCCCATGCCCACCCCCATGCGATCGGCGGGAATGGCACCGGAAAGCATGGCGTAGGGCATGCTGAGGATGCTGCCCCATGCGATGCCGACCAAAGCGAAGCTGATGTTCAGGTTGCCCGCGGTCTCCGGCGTCCACCAGGACATGGTCAGGAATCCGACACCGCCCATCACCAAACTGAACAAGTGGATCAACCTCCGGTCGATGCCGCGCCGGCTCGTCCAGATGGACAGCAGGAGGGCAAAGGCCATGCTGCTGAGTCCGTAGATGCCCATGGCGCTTGAAACGGAATTGGCGGCCTCGTTGTAAGCGGCATTCTTAACCATGAAATCGACCGCGCCATCTGCTGGAAGCGGGGCGCCGAAAACCGACTCAGTCAAGGCGGGGGTCGCAAAGGACCACATGGTGAAAAAGGCGAACCAGCTGAAGAACTGCACGGCGCCCAGCTTGGCCATGACCACCGGCATGCCCTTGACGAAGGACGCAATCTCCCCCACCCCTGTCAGGAAACCGCGGCTTTGGGCTTTTTCGCGCTCGAAAGCCTCCAGGTCTGCTGGAGGCTCTTCACTGGTGGTGAAGACCGTGAAAAGGATGCTGGCCATGAAAACGAACGCTCCGATGGCGAAGGAGACATACACGCTCTGCGGAATTACGCCTGCTTCAGCTTCATTGGACACCCCAAGCTGGGTGACGAACCAAGGAAGGTTGGAAGCCACCCAGGTGCCAATGCCTATGATGAGTGTCTGAAGTACAAATCCATAGCTCCGCTGTTCCTCTGGGAGCTTGTCTGCCACCAGCGCCCGGAAGGGCTCCATGCTGATGTTGATGCTGGCATCCAGGATCCAGAGGAAACCGGCCGCCATCCACAAAGCGGAACTGTATGGCACGAAGAAGAGCGCCAACGAACTGAGTACGGCCCCCAGCAGGAAATAGGGACGGCGCCGCCCCCAACGCGGATGCCAGGTCCTATCGCTGAGATAGCCGATGATCGGCTGAACGAGCAATCCCGTCAGGGGTGCCGCAATCCACAACAGCGGAATGTCGTCCTTGGATGCGCCCAGCGTCTGGAAGATGCGGGACATGTTGCCGCCCTGAAGGGCGAAACCGAATTGGATGCCCAGGAATCCGAAACTCATGTTCCAGATTTCCCAGAAGGAAAGCCGCTTGGTGTTCATGGCGTCACGAAATGAAATGCCCCCGACCGAGGGCCGAGGGCATCAAAAGTAGAGAAGTGCGTAAAGAGTGCTTTCCTTATTCGCAGGTGCCGTTGTAACCGGAAAGCAGCTGGGTGAGGTCAGCAGCACCGATCAAGCCGTCACCATTCAGATCTGAAGGACATGGCGCTGGTTCTGGGGCAAACGTGCAAGAGCCGTCATCCAAGGTCCTGTCGTCCTCGTAGTTTTCTGCATCCGGGTAGGTGCATCCGGCACATGAATTGTACTCGCAGGTACCGTTCTCATCCGTGGCATTCGCGTTGTAGTTGCACGCCAATTCCACCGTACAGCCCCAAACCGTAACCGTCGTCCCATCGGAGATATCCGGATCCTCTTCACCTCCACCACCGCTGTCTGACAACGTGCTTCCGTCAGCCGTATTGTCTTGTCCGGTCACCGTACGCTCACCACCACCGATCACTTCGTAGGTCATGCCAGCCTGAAAGAAGAATGATTCTCCCAGAGGTACCGTCACACGGGCGATGCGCACCGAATTGGCACAACCGGGACGACCGAGCAGCTCCGCGCAGTGATCGGCAGGCTCACCGCCCGTATCTCCTTCGATCTCCCACCCCAAGGTGTCACCTTCAGAAGCCAGCAATTCGCTGTCGAACTCATCCGCCAGGTCATAGGTATCCGGATCCAAACCGATTGGATTCAAGCTTGGCCCGGCTCCGAAAGTTCCCCCAATGGTGAACCAAGAATCCGCCATGCACTCCTCATTGGTGTAGGTGACACCATCCACCACGACTGACGGCACGAGGTCATGGGGCTGCCAAACATTGCAGGTTGGTGCTTGGTAAACAGCACTGAAAGGCTCAATGCGCAAACGTGTCTCCCCTCCTTTGACTCCGAGAATACGCTTCAACCGGATGGCATCTGGCGGCAACAGGGCATACACCTCGTTCGTGTACGTGTCGTTGGGTCCACCCAACGCATTGTAGTTCGTACTGACCGGTCCTATGGCCAGCAACGCATCATAAACACAAATCGAATTGTCCGCGATCACGAGATCCGCATCGTAGTTCGTTGCCGTAGGATCGTCACAGCCCGCACAAGAACTGTACTCGCATACAGCCTCATCTTCAATCAGGGCATCCTGGTTGTAGTTGCACGCTGCAGGGTTCCCACAGGCTGCGCAGGTCAAGTAATCACAGTTGTCAGCCAGCGAATCTGCAGTTTCATCATAGTTGCAGGCGTTGGGGTCCCCACAGCCCTCATCGGCCCCGGTAGGTTCCAAAATGCAGTTTCCATCCTCATCCGGTACCGTCAGGTCAGGATTGGTGTCGTCGCAATCGATGGGCTGGTAGAAATAGGCCTCCCCAAACTCCGAGCAATCGATGTTGAACGGTGAACCAATCAAGTCTTCTTCATCATCGCTTCGGTATCCGTCATTGTCCACATCCCTGTAGCAGGTTTCCTCACCATCGCAATTCCCGTCAATGCCATCGCCTACGAGGTCGTTGGGATTGCCCGGGTAAGCCAAGGCCGAGTTGTCATTGCAATCGCCCCCCTGTGTGGCATAGCCATCCAAGCCATCACCGTCACAGATTTCAACCAGGTCGGTTCCGTAGCCGTCTCCATCATTATCGAGGTAGTAGGCCGTTGGGTAGGTGCATTCGCAGGTTTGCCCCAACTCGAAGGTGGCGAGATCTCCTGAAGATCCATCCTGCTCCCCTTCCGGGAAAACCTGGATGTGAACCGTCCCGGAGAGCACACCATCAGTCGTGAATTGACCGATGAGCACTTTGTTGTCATCTCCAGCAACGCCATTGTTCAGGTCAGAGGTCACAAACCATGAGCCACCGGTTGATGTATTGATGACGAGGTCATTACCAGCGTCAAATCCCGGAATCCAAGGGGCATCAGGATCCTGGACCGTGGCGACCGCTCCTTCCCCATTGGCCGAATTGGGGGCCTCGTCGATACCGATGGTGACCCAGGTGTCGTAAATCAGATTTGGGAAGGCGTCATACAGGATGGGATTGATGCCGTTGGGTGTGGTCGCGCCCAGCGCATCCTGGTAGAAACTGGTCGTGGTGGAGATGTTCAACGGAAACATCTCATCGCCGAACACGGCGGAAACCCTATCCTCAGGCGTATCCGTCAGGACGTAAACCCGGTAGGTTGTCATGCCCGCCAGGTCTCCTTCGGTGTGCACTGTCACCACCTCTGTCTGAACGCAATAAGGCCCTCCATCCGGATTGTAATTGCACGCGGTCTCATCGGTGCAGTTCTGCGCCGAAATGAAGCCGATGAAACAGGCCATCGTGGCCACCGTAAGGAGAAGAGCTCTGAGCATTCTTTTCTGGTTTAGAAGGTTAGGATTCAACAATGTAGCTGAAACCATCCTTTTCCTCGGTATGATTTTCATCATTCGCGGGCCCAAAAGGGCTTCATCACCCCTCCAAGGCTCCACCGCCTCACTCAGTCTGCACAGGGCAAACCATACAACGAGAGGAAGACGAGGAGATCAGCCGAACCAATCAAGCCGTTGCCATCCGTGTCGTAGGCACAATTGCCACCACCCGAACAATCAAACTCGCAAGTTCCATCGTCGAGATCGGCCTCTGCATCATAGTTGGTCGCATCAGCGTAGGTACAGCCCTGTGTGCCAACCACCAAAAACTCACAGCTGTCATCGTCATCCGTGGCGATGGGGTTGTAATTCTGGGCATCGGGGTCCGTACAACCGAAAATCTTGCACGTGCCATCATCATCCGTTGCATTGGGGTCGTAGTTGGTCGCCTCCGGATTCGTGCAACCCGGCACTTCCTCCTCATCACATACCCCGTCACCATCGGTGTCATTCAGGCAGTTGCCATCGCAATCCACAATATTGTTCGGATAGCCCGTAGGGAATTCACACAAAGTATTGTCCACGATGACCGCCTGGGGATTGTAGTTGCATGCGTCCACGTCATCACAACCGGCGCAGCTCAGGAAGTCACAGGATCCGTCATCGAAGTCTGCAAGCGGGTTGTAGTTGCATGCACCGGGATCGATGCATCCCGGCGTGACGACCGGGAAGGTCAGGGCTTGCTGAAGTGCCTGTTTGTTGCTGCCATCCGCACTGCGGTATTGGAGGTTGAACACGAGGTCAACAATACCATCTGTGGTCAGCTGGGCGAGCAACACGCGTCCTTCAGCATCCGGAAAGGCCGAGGGCTCGAGATCCGGAAGGATGTACCAAGTTCCACCAACGGCGTCATCCACCACGAGGTTCCCTCCCGCTTCAAAACCCAGGAAATCAATGCCGATCTGATCCACGGAACCACTGACGTCATCCGCACCGATGGTCATCCATGAGTCGTATTCCAGGTTTGGGAAAGAGGGGAACAGCAACCCATTGATTGAGGTGGCGAGGAATCCACCAAGGGGGTCTTGGTAGAAGCTGGAAGTAGTGGTGACACTCAAAGCCGTATCCTGCAGACCATAGACGGCCACAACCTGTGCCCCATCATCAATGAAGTTCGCATAAACACGGTAGGTGTCGAAACCGTCGCCCGTGGTGTTCTCTCCGACAAGTTCGAAGGACAATCCAGCATAGTCCACCAGTTCATAGCCAATGGACAAACCCAATTCATTGAAGACATTCAGCTGGGCGTCCCGCCATTGAATGTTGCAGGTCATGTTCCAGCTTCCCGTAGTCGTCAATTGTGCAATCAACACCTGCCCATTGGCATCCGGGATGGCCTGAACCTGACTGGGGAGTGCGAAAATGCTACCGCCGACACCATCGTTCACGACGAAGTCGCCTCCGCCTTCAAAAATGAGCTTGGCCGAAGTCCAGCCTGCACCACCGACATCGGCAATGGGATCGCCGACTGTATTGTCCTCCTGTCCGATGGTCAACCAGGAATCATATGCGAGGTTGGGAAAAGAGGGATACAACAACGGTGTGATGCCTGTCGGTAGAAAATCACCGAGCGGATCCTGATAGAAACCCGCAGCGGACGTCACCGAAATCCCATTCGGGGTCTCGCCATACACCGCCTGCATGATGTCGGTGGGATCGGCAAAGTTGGCGTACACCCGGTAGGTGGTCCCGACCGAGGAGGTCGCCACTTCTTCGTAGGTCAATCCGGTGAATTGAGCGCTGGACCCAAAGGAAGCAAGGACAGCGAATACGGCGGCTACATAGCGTCCGCAGAGTTGAGTATTTGGCATGGCACATTGAAAATACGCCAAACCCGTGTGAAACGCCGGCTGGGGGTAGGTGATTTTTGTCAGCGGTTCACGTCAGACAGCGCTTCAAGGCCTGCGTCCCTGCAGTCCATACCCCTTCTTCACCGGAAGCGAGAGACTTGGCCATGGCCTTGCCCAGCTCGACGCCCCATTGGTCGAAACTGAACAGGTTCCAGAATACACCTTCGAGGAAAATCTTGTGTTCGTGCGCCGCAATCAGGGCGCCCAATGCATGCGGCGTAAGTGCTTCGGCCAACATGAAGGTGGATGGGCGTCCGCCGTGGAAAACACGATGCGGTGCTGTCCGTGCCACATCTTCGGCGCTATGCCCCGCCGCCGCCATCTCTTGGACAACATCCTCGTAGGTCCGCCCGATGCAGAAGGCCTCTGCCTGTGCGACAGCATTATCCAAAAGCAGTCGGTGCATGCCCGCATCGCCCCCCATGGGAGACTTCACAGCAATGAAATCCACAGGATGAAGTGTGGTTCCCTGGTGCAAAAGCTGGTGGAAAGCATGTTGCCCATTCGTTCCTGGCTCCCCCCAGACCACAGGATGGGTTGCCCATTCAACGGGCTGGCCATCCCGACCGACCGCCTTGCCATTCGACTCCATTTCTGCTTGTTGCAGGTAAGCAGGCAAACGGTGCAGGGCCTGTGCGTAAGGAAGGACAACACGGCTGGTGGCTCCGAGCAGGTTCACATTCCACAGCTCGACCAACGCGAGGTGCAACGGGACATTCCGGTCGGACGGAGCCTCCAGGAAATGCCGGTCCATCGCCCTCGCCCCCTTCAAAAGTTCCCTGTACGCCGCTGAGCCTGAACCCAAGGCAATGGCGAGCCCGACAGGACCCCAAAGAGAAAATCGCCCACCGACCCAATTGCCGAATCCAAACACCCTATCCTCCGGGATGCCCATGGCTCCAGCTGCCTCCACATTGGAAGACACGGCAACAAGGTGTCGCGAAGCTCCATCGCCCAGGGCTCCCTCGAGCCATGCAACAGCGCGGCGCGCATTGGCCATGGTTTCCTGTGTGGTAAAGGTCTTGGACACGATGACCACCATTGTCTGTTTCGGATCAAGCCCTTGCAAGGCCTGATCGAGGTGGAAGGGGTCCACATTGCTGACGAAACGCACATCCAGCGGTGCCCCCTCCCTCATTCGAAGTGGAGCCAGGGCCTCATGGACCATCACCGGCCCTAGATCGGAGCCCCCGATTCCGATGTTCACCACATGGGTGAAGGCGGTACCGTTGACGGTCGTGTAGGCGCCGCCCCTGACATCATCGGCGAAAGACAGAAAAGCATCCCGCGTCTCCAGCACGGCGTCCACCACGTCCTGCCCGTCCACCTTGAAGCCATCTCCCGACTCGCCTCTGAGCGCCATGTGAAGCACCGCTCGGCCTTCCGTCTCATTGACCGGGGCACCTGAAAACTGCAGGTCCCGCGCACCTTGCCAATCGGCTTTTTCCGCCAGTTGAACGAGGCCATCCCAGGCCGCACCATCCACCAGCTGCTTCGTGAAATCAAACCGCCAGCCGAGCCCTTCAGGTGCCAGCACCCAGCGGTCAATGCGGCCGGGTTCGTCCTGAAGTTGGGCCAGCCCGATTCCGGCCAATCTGTCGGCGGCATCCTCCAGCCCTGCCTGTTCGACGGCTGCGAGCAGGTCGAACGTGGGAAGCCCGGCTTCCGGCCCCTTGGAATCCTCCATTATGCTTTGTTGCGGCCGATGCAATTCAGGTCGGAGAAGGCCTGCTCCAATCGGGTGACGAAATACTGCTCGCCCTGGCGCAGCCATACGCGGGGGTCGTACTTCTTCTTGTTAGGCTGGTCTGCCCCTTCCGGATTGCCGATTTGGGATTGCAGATAGGCCGCCCACTCGCTGGTGTAGTCGCGCACGCCGCTCAGGAATGCCCATTGCATGTCCGTGTCGATGTTCATCTTGACGGCACCGTAGGAGATGGCTTCGCGGATCTCCTCGACGGAACTGCCCGAACCACCGTGAAAGACGAAGTCCACCGGCCGCGGTCCCGTTCCGTGCTTGGCGGCGATATGCTCCTGACTGTTCTTCAGGATTACCGGGGTCAATTCGACATTGCCGGGCTTGTAGACCCCGTGGACATTGCCGAAAGCCGCCGCCACAGTGAATTGGGAACTGACCGCGCCCAACTTCTCATAGGCATAAGCCACCTCCTCGGGCTGGGTGTATAGGTGTGCGGCATCGATGTCGGTATTGTCCACGCCATCCTCTTCGCCTCCGGTGACACCGAGTTCGATTTCGAGGAACATGCCCAGCGGCGCCATGCGCTGGAGGTAGGCCACACAGGTTTCGATGTTCTCCTCAATCGGCTCCTCACTGAGGTCAATCATGTGGGAGGAAAAGAGCGGCTGCCCCGTCGCCTTGAAATGGGCCTCCCCCCGGTCGAGCAAACCATCAATCCAAGGGAGCAGCTTCCTCGCGCAATGGTCCGTGTGCAGGATGACCGGCACGTCGTAGGCCTTCGCCATCTCATGGACGTGCAGTGCAGCGGATACACTTCCGAGAACCGCACCGCCCTGGTTGTCGAGTTTCAAGGACTTTCCGGCGTAGAAGGCCGCACCGCCATTGGACAACTGCACGATGACCGGTGAGCCGACCTTGGCTGCCGTTTCGAGTGTGGCATTGAGTGAATTGGTGCCAATGATGTTGACGGCGGGCAAAGCGTAACCTGCGGCTTGGGCATCATCAAATACGGCGGCGACTTCCTCACCGTGGAGGACTCCTGATCGGAACTTGGACATGTCTTTCGTTTTCGAGCCCGCAAGTTACCCTGCGGCCCAACAGGCATCGCCCGTCCAACCTGCCTCTTTTTCAAACATGAACCGATGAAGTGAGGGCGCCCCCACCCTCAGGAGCCCTCCTTCAGCGAACGGATGAATTCGCTTTCACTGAAGCCCAACCACTTGATGGATGCTGCCGCTTGTTCAGACCACGGGCTGCCAGGATAGATGGCCACCAGCTGACCGTAGGCCTCCATGGCCCCTGTCGTGTCTCCCATGACGGTCTCCCTGAGGAAACCGACCCTGAACATGGCTTCTGGCGCCAGCTTCGATGAAGGAAAGCCATCTATGACGTCGAGCCATTGACCTTCCGCCTCTTCGGCATCACCGCGGCCCTGAAGGAGATCGGCCCGCCGCATCAGAAAAACGCCGGCCAAGCTGTCCTCTCTGTTTGCATTGGCGAAATCGGCATACCCCCGCATCAACCCACTGACCAAGGATGCCACCTCCGGCTCATCCCAATTCACCCCGGACGGAGCCTCCAGCAACACTTTGAATTCCGATTCGGCCCGTTTGATGTCGTCAAGCATCGCCTTCCTGCTCCCGGTGGATATGGTCTGCCCACCGCACCCGGCAAACACCAGCCAAACACACAATGGAAACCATGAAACCGGCGGCAGGCCCATCCTTTTGCTACCGGTCATCGCCCGCCCTTAGATGGATGACGCATCGGGTAGTCCGAAGGAATGCGGCCTTTGGCAATGTCCTTGAGTTTGCCCTGCATCATCGCCTTGCGCAAGGGCGGTGCATAATCCGGAATCATGACGCCGTCGAGGTGGTCATTCTCATGCTGCACGATGCGGGCGGCTATGCCTGTGAGGGACTCCTCGCGCAACACCCACTCGGCATCATAGTACTCCACCTTGACCGAAACCGGTCGCCGAACGGTCTCCCGAACACCGGGAATGCTCAAGCACCCCTCCTCCATGTCGTCCTGCTCCTCGCTTTCATCGAAAAGCACGGGATTGATCATGACGCGTTTGAATCCCTTGCACCCCTCATCGCCCTCGTCACCTTCACCGAAAGGCGAACCATCCACCACGAACATCCGCAGTGATTGACCAACCTGAGGCGCGGCCAACCCGACGCCTTCAGCCCGGTACATGGTCTCCCACATGTCCTCGATGAGCGTACCCAGTCCCTCCATGCCTTGCTCCACATCCGAAGCCTCCTTGCGCAGAACCGGGTCTCCGTATGCCACAACAGGTAGAATCATGACGCAAATGTGGGCCAAAGAGGCCTTCCCCCCCGCTACCTTTGCACCATGACGGCAGCGAATAGGGTCCTCGACCGCATTGAAGACGCCATTGAGGACATCAAGCAGGGAAAAGTGGTCATCGTGGTGGATGATGAAGACCGCGAAAACGAAGGCGACTTCGTGGCTGCTGCCCGATTCGCCACCCCCGAGCTGATCAACTTCATGGCCATGGAAGGGCGTGGACTTATTTGCGCCCCGCTCATCGAGGACCGCTGCGATGAACTCGGACTTGAATTGATGGTCAGCCGCAACAATGCGGCTTTCGAAACGCCCTTTACAGTGAGCGTGGACCTTGTGGGACATGGATGTACAACGGGTATTTCTGCTGCGGACCGCTCCAAGACGATCCTGGCCCTGATCCACCCGGAGACACGTCCCGATGAACTCGGACGTCCGGGTCACATCTTCCCCCTGAGAGCACGGAAAGGCGGGGTTCTAAGGCGCGCGGGACACACTGAGGCAGCCATAGACCTGGCACGACTCGCCGGTCTGGAACCCGCGGGTGTCATCGTGGAAATCATGAATGCGGACGGGACCATGGCCAGGCTTCCCGAGTTGCTTGAAATGGCGAACCGCCTTGACATGCGGATCATCTCCATTGAAGATCTGATCGCATACCGCATCGCCCATGACACGCTCATCCAACGTACGGGCAGCCGGATGGTGGACACGGCACATGGGCGATTTGAATTGGTGACCTATCGCCAAACAACGAGCGACCGCGAGCATTTTGCGCTCATCCGAGGCCAATGGACCCCGGAAACACCGGTAACGGTCAGGATGCATGCCAGCCAACCGCACCTCGACATTATCGGGGACGACGAGATTGGAAAAGGACGCACCTTTCATGAGGCGTTGGCCGCACTGGGGAACATGGACTGCGGTGCACTGGTGTACTTGCAGAAAGCCCCGACCAGCTTCGAAGCCACCCTAGGAGCTCACAATCCACCAGAGCAAACGGGGGACGGAACGGAACAAGTCGGCGCTGCCGATGTGGCCCGACGCCAAGGACGGGCATTCGGCCTTGGCGCTCAGATATTGAGGGACCTCGGCATCAGGCGCTTGCGTTTGATGAGCGACACGGCATCCGTCACCAAGGGCATGACCCTTTACGGCCTCGAAATCACCGAAGTCGTACCGAGTACAACCACCGTTTGATGATGGAAACTTTACCCATCAAAAAGCCCGGCAAATGCCGGGCTTTTTGATGTCTGAAAAGACTTGAGCTTATTTCTTGTGCTTGGCGTAACGGGTGCGGAACTTGTCGATGCGACCAGCCGTATCCACCAGGGTGTTCTTTCCAGTGTAGAAGGGATGGCTTGCAGAGCTCACCTCCACTTTGATGACGGGGTACTCATTACCGTCTTCCCACTTCTCCGTGTCCTTGCTCTCTGCACAGCTCTTCCCGAGGAAGCGCCAGTCTGCCGTCAAATCCCTGAAAATGACGGTGCGGTAATTGTCGGGATGGATGCCTTCTTTCATCTATATCAATATCGGGGGCGCAAAATTAGGCGCTACCCCTGACATCCACAACCTCCAGCTTTTCGTTCAGGCACTGCAGACTGTGGAACATTTTGAGTACCAACCTCAACATAATGAACACCACTGATTGGATAAGATTGGCACCAAAGCAGGCATCAGCGGTCATGGCGACATCTATCTTGCGACGGTTTTAAGTGAGAAGGCCAGCTTCGGCTGGCTGAGCATCAAGTGATAATTTGGTTAAGTAGTCCCGCGGTGAAACGTCACCGCGGGATTTTTCTTTTGGGCCGGGTCTTCCACATGCCGGTGTGTGCAGATGTCACGCCACCACACAAAATCGATAAGGACATGGAGAATCTTGCGGCATGTACCTTCCCATGCGTTGGATGCTTTTCGGCCTCACCCTGGCGGTCCTGCTGGCCATGGCCATTCCCGGCGGAGTCGTGGTCGAAGGTCAGCTTCCGAGAAACCCTGCACCAGGCACGAGCACACCATTCTCCATCACAGTGACCAAAGGTGGACTGGAGTACTTCGGCCGCATCCTGATCTCCCTACCCGAAGATTGCCGCATCGTCCCCCGGCAACTCCACGGTGGCGGTCTGACCGTGGATGATGAACGCAATGTCGCCGTCATCAGTTGGCTGAAACTGCCGGAAGCAGATTCGTTCGAAATGTTGCTTGACCTCGAAGTGGCTCCGTCTGCGCCGGCGGGAACGCGCACGATTGAATGGGACTTCAGCTTCATACGCAACAACGACCGCGTTTCCGTGCGGCCGGCCCCATTCCATTTCGAAGTCGCGGACACGGGACAGAACCGGGTAGGAGGTGAAATACCCTCCGCCGAAAACCCCGTTCCGGGAATGGGAAGTACCGTATCCGAGGAATCCATTCAAACAAATGCCGTCCGCTCCTGTGAGGCGCTCGAACAAGGTGGGTTTGTTTGTACCGTTCAGCTCCGCGGCATACCTGAAGGAGGATTTGTCAAACTCACCGAGCAATTGCCCGAGGGTTGCCCTGCGGAAGTCCTGGGTGCGGGCCGAAGTGTCACTCAGCTCAACGGAAGGCAGCTCGAGTCCATCTGGTTTGACTACCAAGAGGACGAAGCCGTGACTTATAGGTTGGACTACTGCCCTTTATCCATGTCCGGTGAGATTATAGGAACATTATCCTATGTGGACGGGGATGCACCCGCTGAAATTCCCGTTATTTCTGATAACGAACCGAATTCGGTAGAAGATGCTGACACGGCACTCACGGCAGTGGATGTCACCTTTGAAGTGCAGGTTTCCGCGAGTAAAGAGCGGGTGGTTACCGATTATTTCAAAGAGAAGCTGAATTTTGGCTCGCCTTTGGTCGAAGAGGAGGTGAATGGTTGGTTCAAATACACGAGCGGATCATTCCTGGAATACGAAGAAGCGCGAAGACACAGGGAGACAGTGAGCAATGGGCATGCCTTCATAGGACCGTTCGTTGTTGCGAGGAGAATGAGCAAAAGGATTCCGGTGCAGGAAGCGCTGACCCGGACCGGACAGGAGTGGTCACCCTAAAGGCTGCGATTAGAACGAACTACGATGAGTAACGTGCCGTCCAACCCTCGGGAGAACACCCTGCCTAAATCGGCGGGCTGGACTGTCTGTATGAGGGGATTCCGCTCTTGGCTGCAGCTCGAGCGGGGATTGAGCAGCAACTCCATCGAAGCTTACGCCCGCGACGTGCAACGTCTGGCGTTCTTTGCCCAGAATCTGGCACAGCCTCCCTTCGAGCCCAGTGGGTTCGAGACCACCCATGTTGATGCCTTCGTCGCCCAGCTTTTCGACGAGGGGCTCAGCCGAAACAGCCAAAGCCGCATTCTCAGTGGCGTCCGGAACTTCTGCAAATACCTGATTCTCGAGGGCATTGTGGAACGGGACCCCTTGGAGTTGTTGGACTCCCCCCGTCCGGAGCGCAAATTGCCGGATGTTCTCGCCATTCAGGAGATTCAGGCCATCATCGAAGCCATTGATCTCTCGCGCAAGGAAGGCATCCGCAACAGGGCCATTCTCGAGACCATGTACAGCTGTGGTCTTCGTGTGTCGGAAGTCGTTGGACTGCGGCTCAGCTGCATCGACGAGGTGGACGGTTTCGTCAAAGTCATCGGCAAGGGCAACAAGGAGCGCATCATTCCCATTGGCGAGTTGGCCCTTGAGACCATTGCCCGCTACATTGAGGAATACCGCAAGTTCGTGGACATCGAGCCCGGTTATGAGGATACGTTGTTCCTCGGTCGCAGGGGACGTGAATTGACCCGTCAGATGGTCTTCACCATGCTGCGAAGGACGGCCCATGAGGCTGGTATCCGGAAACAAGTCAGCCCGCATACTTTCCGCCACTCCTTTGCCACGCACCTGATGGAAAGTGGAGCCGACATCCGTGTGGTGCAGGAAATGTTGGGGCACAGTTCGGTCAGTACAACCGAGATCTACACGCACCTCGACCAGAACTACCTGCGTGAGCAGATGGAGCAATTCCATCCGCGCAACATCAAGGCATGAGACTGATCGCCTTGGGGGTCCTGCCCCTCCTGGCTCTTGCTCATTGTGACTTCACTTCGAACAGTCATGCTGCCGAAGACTCCATGTTCCGTCCCGACTCCGTCGCGCACAGTTCATGGACCCATTCGATTGTTGATGGTGATACCCTTCAATTGGACCTGCGCATTCCCCATCCGCAAGAAGCGGGTATCCCCGGTGTCATCTTTCTCCACGGAGGCGGATTCGGTGCCGGACAGAGAAACAGGGGCCCGCATGTGTCCCTGCTCGATTCCCTTGCGGCCAGCGGCATTCCTTCCGCCAGCATATCCTATCGGTTGACCATGGCCGGAAAAGGGTTTGGTTGTTCCATTCCCACCGGGGAAAAGCAGCGTGCAGTGGAATCTGCAGTGGAAGACCTCATGGCTGCCCATGGTTGGCTCCAAGCATCTTCCCTCCCGCTGCCGGAGCAGTGGGTTGTCATGGGCAGTTCGGCAGGAGCTGAAGCAGCCATGTGGGCCGGATACGGTCAGGCATCCTCGCCATTCATCGGTGTGGTGAGCTTTGCCGGGGCCATCTCCACCACGGTACCGATGCCCCATAATCCCGCTCCGTTCTTCGGTGTACACGGGCTCTGCGATCCCATCGTACCCTGTGGAGATGCCCTGCACCGTCAATGTGCCCCGGGAACTCCGGGAGCCTGGGCTCTATGCGGCGGTCAATGTTGGGCTGAGCGCATGACCTTGAACGAACATGCCGCCATGTTCATTGGGGTATGTTCGGGTGACCATAGCGTCTGCAATAGCGGCATGCTCTCACCAAAAATCCGGGAGTTGCTGATCCCTTGGCTTCGCTCAGCCGAAACAAGACGGGCTTCTTCTACCCAATTCTTCTCTGAGGAAGGTTCATTTCAAGCCCTTCCCGCTCCCTGCCCTTCACCCTGCCAGTGAATGGGTCCCATGGGCACCTTGCGGATGTCCCAACGCGCCGCAGCCCGGTTGAGTAGTTCTTCCAGATTGCCTTGGTCTTCCCCTCTGAGGTCTTCAACGGGCTGGCCCAGGATCTCAAGTGCCGAAAGAAGGTGGCTGCCCCCCTGTTCCGGATCAATGGGCGCTGCGAGGGTCTGCTTGCTCAACTTCTGATCTTCCGCATTGACAAGTATGGGGAGGTGCGCCCAATGGGAAACGGGGAATTCCGGGGCGAGCGCGGCGCGCAGAGCCAACTGGCGCGGTGTGCTGTCCAAAAGGTCGGCACCCCGAACGATGGCATTGACGCCCTGTGCAATGTCGTCCACCACGACTGCCAACTGATAGGCCCATAGACCGTCTGCCCGCCGAACCACGAAATCGCCCAGGAGCTTGGCATCAAAAACCTGTGCGCCCTGCACTGCGTCTTGCCAGCTCCAAGTTCCCGCATGGAAACTGAACCGCTCGGATCGACCGGTCCTGCCGGGGGACAAGCCGTCCCGGCAATGTCCCGGATAGACCGATTGTCCGGAAAGCTCCTTCCGCGAACAGGCACAGGGAAATACCCTTCCCTGTTCATGAAGTTCCTGCAGTGCCGCGAGGTAATGCTCATGTCTCCGGGATTGAAACACGACCTCATCATCCCAGTGGAGGCCGAAAGATTCCAATGTCCGCAGGATATCATCGGCCGCACCAGGAACCTCCCTGGGAGGATCGAGGTCTTCCATACGCACGAGCCAACGCCCACCATGGTAACGGGCGTCGCACCAGGAGGCGACGGCCGCCACGAGGCTGCCCATGTGCAACCGTCCGGTCGGGGACGGCGCAAAGCGGCCAACATAGCCGCTTTCCGACATCAGCGGACGAGCTTGCGGTACTTGATGCGCTTGGGGCCGCTGTCGCCGAGGCGCTCCTTGCGGTTGGCCTCGTATTCGCTGTAGGTCCCCTCGAACCACACGACCTGGCTGTCTCCCTCGAAGGCCAGGATGTGCGTGCAGATGCGGTCGAGGAACCAGCGGTCGTGCGAGATGACCACGGCACAGCCGGCGAAGCTCATGATGCCTTCCTCCAGTGCGCGCAGTGTACCCACGTCAATGTCGTTGGTCGGCTCGTCGAGCAGGAGCACGTTGGCCTCCGTCTTGAGGGTCATGGCCAAGTGCAGGCGGTTGCGCTCACCACCTGAGAGGATGCCGCACTTCTTCTGCTGGTCGGAACCAGCGAAATTGAACTTGGAGACGTAGGCGCGAGAGTTGACGAGGCTGCCACCGATGTCGAGCTGCTCATTGCCTCCTGACACGACTTCCCACACACTCTTGTCGGGGTCGATTTCCTTGTGGCGCTGATCCACATATCCGACCTCCACAGTGTCACCAAAAGTCACAGAGCCGGCATCCGGTTGCTCCTCTCCCATCATCATGCGGAAGAGGGTCGTCTTTCCCGCTCCATTCGGACCGATGATGCCCACGATGCCGGCTGGCGGCAAGGAGAACGAAAGGTCCTCAATGAGCAGGCGGTCACCGAACGCCTTTTGCAAGCCCTCCACCTCGATGACCTTGTTGCCGAGGCGGGGTCCATTGGGAATCGGAATCTCCAACCGGGCTTCCTTCTCCTTGGTGCCCTCCGCCATCATGGCGTCGTAATTGTTCAGGCGGGCCTTGTTCTTGGCACGGCGCCCCTTGGGGTTCTGCCGCACCCACTCGAGCTCCCGTTCCAGCTCCTTGCGGCGCTTGGACTCGTGCTTCTCCTCCTGGGCGAGCCGCTTGGTCTTCTGGTCGAGCCACTCGGCGTAGTTGCCCTTCCAGGGAATTCCTTCCCCGCGGTCGAGCTCGAGGATCCAGCCGGCTACGTTGTCGAGGAAGTAGCGGTCGTGCGTCACGCACAACACGGTGCCCTTGTAGCGCTCGAGGTGCTGTTCCAGCCAGTCGATGGTCTCGGCGTCGAGGTGGTTGGTCGGCTCGTCGAGCAGCAGGACGTCCGGCGCCTGCAACAGCAGTCGGCACAGGGCCACCCGTCGGCGCTCACCCCCGGAGAGCTCCCCGATCTTCTGGTCGTCCGGCGGGCAGCGAAGGGCGTCCATGGCGATGTTGAGCTTGGTGTCAAGCTCCCAGGCATCCAGTGCGTCGATGCGGTCCTGCACGGCCGCTTGACGGTCCATCAGGGCCTGCATCTTGTCGGGGTCGTTCAGGATCTCCTCATCCATGAACTTGTTGTTGATCTCCTCGTACTCCTTCAGCACGGCCACGATTTCCTGGGTGCCTTCCTCCACGACCTCGCGCACGGTCTTTTTCTCGTCGAGGGTCGGCTCCTGGGGCAGATAGCCCACCGTGTAGCCGTCAGCCCAGACGACCTCGCCCTGGTAGGCCTCGTCCAAACCGGCGATGATCTTCATGACCGTAGACTTACCGGAACCGTTGGTACCGATGATGCCGATTTTGGCGCCATAGTAGAAGGACAGGTAGATGTCCTTGAGGATGTGCTTTCCGGTCGGGGTCGTCTTGTTGACCTTGACCATCGAAAAGATGACCTTCTTGTCGTCGCTCATGGGTGTCGTGAATGGGACCGGGAAGGTACTCAGGCCTTCCTCAGGGTCAGTTCGGTGATTTCAGGGGGCATGCCGATGCGGCCCGGAAAGCCGAGCATGCCGAAACCGCGGTTGACGTGGAGGTGCTGGTTGCCCTCGGTGTACAATCCGCCCCAGCGCTTGTAGCGCAGCCGGCTCGGCGAGAACTTGATGCCCAGGGCGGGCAGTTCGAGGCCCATCTGCATGCCGTGGGTGTGCCCCGACAGGGTCAATTCCACCGGTGCTTTGCCCCCCATGACCCGGTCCTCCCAGTGGGTCGGATCGTGGCTCAACAGGACGGTGGCAAGCTTTGTGTCCGTGTCTTGGAGGGCTTTGTCGAGGTCGCCGGATTGACGGAATCCCCTCCCCCAGTTCTGGACCCCGGCCAGCAACAGTTTCTCTCCGTTGATCTCCAGCACCCGGTGCTCATCGAGCAGCAGATCGAAGCCCATCTCTCCGTGGATGGCCCGAATCCTCGAGCGAACGGCCTCCCGTTCCTCGTCGGTCCTGCGCGCGTAGTCGGCGTAGTCGTGGTTGCCGAGGATGCTGAATTTCCCGTATCGCCCCTCCAACGCCTTGAAGCGCTCGATCCACGGCTCAGCTTCATCGCTGTGGTCATTGACGAGGTCCCCTGTGAAGCAGAGGATGTCGGGATCCAGCGAGCGGATCATGTC
>CALKUW010000368.1 GCA_937996585.1 uncultured Flavobacteriales bacterium | reverse complement strand
CAGGAACCCCTCGTGGTACCTGGAGCGGCTGCGGAACTACGGCACGCTCTTTCTGGGGGAGGAGTCGACGGTGGTGTACTCTGACAAGGCGCTGGGGACCAACCATATCTTGCCCACGGGCCGGGCGGCCCGTTTCACGGGCGGGCTGTGGGTGGGGAAGTTCCTGAAGACCGTGACCTACCAGCGCTTGAGTCGGGAAGGAAGCCTACAGATCGCCCCACGGGCTGCGAAGATCTCGGAGGCGGAGGGAATGATGGCCCATGCATACACGGCCCGGTTGCGGATGAATCGGTATACGAGACCCGTTTCTTGAGACCTGCGGCGAGAGGGATGGGTATGGTGGATATCCGGTCGTTGCAACACTGCAGCCTCGTAGTGCGCGATCTCGAACGCTCCCGGTGGTTCTATGGGGCGGTCCTGGGACTTGAGGAGGTCCCGCGTCCGTCCACCTTCACCTTCCGGGGCGCCTGGTTCCGGCGGGGAAATGCGGAAATCCACCTGATCCTGGCGGAGGACACCACGGCCCCGCCGGGTTTTCCGGACGCAGGGACTGCGAAGCGCACGGGTCTTGCCACCCATTTCGCCTTCGAGGTGGGGGATCTCGAAGCGGCCCGTTTGGCCCTCATCCGGGTCGGGATCCCGATCGTGGGAGGCCCCATGCCGCGGGGCGATGGGGTAATGCAGCTGTACGTCGAGGACCCAGATGGATACCTGATCGAGCTCTTCCAGCGTACCCCCAAGGGCGTGGGAGGCCCACAGCGAGGGGCGGTACGAGGATAAGGACCCGGGCTCCGGAGGCCACTGCAGGTCGCGGTTGCGGGGGGATCCCTGGGCGGCCTCAATGCGGGGTTGTGGCTCCGCTCCATCGGCTGTGAGGTTACCATCTACGAGCGGTCCTCGCACTTCCTGGAGGGTCGAGGGGTCGGGATCGTCCTGCACCCCGCTACGGTCCGGTACCTACTGCGCCACGGGATGGCGCTTGCTACGTTTGCGGCTGCGGTAGGAAAGCTGCGATACCTGGATCGCCGGGGTGCGGTGGCCCACGAGAGCCCCTGCCACTACTGGTTCGCCTCGTACTCCTCCCTGTACCGCGCGTTTCTTGGGTTTTTCGGGCGGGAGCGGTACCGCCTAGGCTGCGAGGTCTGTGCCCAGGAAGAACGGGAGGACGGAGTGCGGATCCGGCTCGCGGACGGAACCGAGGAAAGCGCGGATCTTCTCGTGTGGGCGGATGGCATCCGGTCCACGGGCCGTGGGTGGATCGCGCCCGGAGCCTCCTTCCGGTACGCGGGGTACCTCGCCTGGCGAGGTGCGGTGGGTGCAGGGGACATCTCCTCAAGCACCTTCGCATGGTTTCAGGAGTCCGTCACGTACTTCCTCCTGCAGCCTGGCCACGCTCTGGCATACCCCATCGTGCAGGCGGACGATGCACGGGGGCCAGGCGGCCGGATCAACTGGGTGTGGTACTGGAACGTGGAGGCCGCACACCTGGACGCGTTCATGACCGACCGGCAGGGAGTCCGACAGCCAGTTTCGGTCCCCCCCGGGACCGTCCGGGAGGACCTGATCCGGCAGCTGCGCGAGCGAGCCCGCTTGGACCTTCCGCCGCAGCTGGCCGAGGTTGTCATCGGTACCGCCCGACCGTTCCTCCAGCTCATCGGGGATGTGGAGGTCGGGCGCATGGCCAGCAAACGGGCCTGCCTCATCGGAGACGCTGCCTTTGTGGCGCGCCCCCACATCGCCGCGGGTACCGCGAAAGCGGCAGAGGACGCGTGGCAGCTCAGCCGGTCCCTGGTCCAGTGCGGAGGAGACGTGGAGGCGGCTTTGCAGCTGTGGGAGCCCGCGCAGCGAGAACTGGGCACCCGGGTGGTGGCCCGCTCCCGGGAGGCGGGCGGGCAGATGCAGATGGAGGGAACGTGGCCTGTGGGAGCTCCATTGCCCTACGGTCTCTATAACCCCGGAGACAGCGAGTTTAGGGGAAGGTGGGAGTGCGAGGCCGGGGAGGAGAGGGGGACATGAGCACGGGACGGTTCTCCCCGGTAACACGGCTGGTGGGCCTGGTGTTCGCAAGTCCCAACCCTGCCGCGCAGGTGCGGTTCTACCGCGCCGTGATGGCTTGACCGCGCTCGGACCGAATCGGATGGCGGCTGGTCCCGTACCCTGCTTTCTGGAGTTCCAGCCCGGTCCAGAGCCCGCTCTCCTGTGCACGGTCTATGAGGTGGAGGATCTACAGGAGGCCTGCGGGCGCCTGGAGGCCGCAGGCATTGCCTACGAGGAGAGTCCGGAGGATCTGGCCCTGGAGGATGTGGAGGGGCGTCGGCTGATGTTGCAGCCCCCGCAAGAGGTCCCGGATCCTGCCCCGCTGGCTTATCCGGGGCCGTATCTGCAGCACGTGACCTATACCACCCGGGATCCCGTGACGGTGGCGGACTGGTAGGAGCGAGCTTTGGGCTTCCGGGTGTCGGACTGGCAGGCCCGCAACTTCGTATGGCTCGGCTGCGGCCCTCCGCACCACGTGATGGCCGCGGTACGCGGGCCGGAAGCGGGCCTGGACCACTATGCCTTCGAGGTGGCTGGTTGCGAGGACATGAAACGGTGGGCAGACCACCTGGCGACCCGCGGGATTCCCCCCATCTGGGGCCCGGGCCGTCACGGGCCTGGCAACAACCTCTTCCTGTTCTTCCACGACGCGGACCGGAACCGGGTGGAGCTGTCGGCGGAGCTGGAGCGGTTCTACGACGAACGGGCCCATTCCCCGCCTCGGGAGTGGCCCGACGCCCGGTGGGCCGCCAACCAATGGGGCCCGCAACCGGACTGGTGAAAGCTGGACGGGAGAGCCGAAAAGGGGTAAAGGCACTGGGAAGGGATGTGGTAGACTGACAGAGGTACATAAGGGGCGTCACGGGAATCACGGACCCCTCCACCTTCCGTCGGATCATGGGGCAGTTCCCCACGGGGATGACCGTCCTCGCGGGGAAAGCTGGGGATACGGTGCACGGTATGACCGCCAACGCCTTCAGCTCCGTTTCCCTCCAACCGGGGTACCCTCAAAAAGGGTGGAAATGGGAGGGCGGTGTACCCTCCTCCTAGCAAACCTCAGGGCTGGAAGGCCCGGAAAGGAGGAGAGCCGCCACCATGCACCAGCGGACCAAGCCAGGGAGCCTGACGTCAAGCCCCACTGGGAGGGGTTGCACAGCTGGCTCCGGGAGGCGATCCAGAAGCTGCTCCAGGCGGCGCTGGAGGCCGAAGTGACGAAGCTTTTGGGCCGGGTACGGTACCAGCGGCCGGCGTAGCGGTTGGTTGGAGGACTGCAGGAGGCCCCGGGCCCAGGCCGGCCGAACGGCTGGAGGTGGCCGTTGCCGGCGGGACCTTGCCGCGGCTAGGATGGCGGCGTGGGGTTCACGGTCCGGGACTTCCACAGCCTGGCCAGGCTCCTGGAGGAACGTCCGGAGTGGAGGGCGCAGCTCCGGCGGCTCCTCCTGAGCCAGGAGCTGCTGCGCTTGCCGCGGCTCGTGCGCCAGCTGTCCGCAGACGTCCAGAAGCTCCAGCAGGCCACCGCGGAGCTGGTGGAAGTGCAGAGGGCCACGGAGCAGCGTGTCCAGCGCTTGGCGGAGGCGCAGGAGCGCACCGAGCAGGTGGTCCGGGAGCTCGTACAGACTGTGGGCGCCCTCAAGGGGGAGAGTCTGGAGCGTCGGTACCGGGAGAGGGCTGCGTCTTACTTCCAGCGGATCCTGAGGCGGATCCGGGTTCTGGACCACCAGCAGCTGGGCCTCCTTACTGGACGACGCTGTGGACCAGGGGCGCATCACTGCCGCGGAGCGGGCGCAGGTCCTGGAGGCCGACGTGGTGGTGACGGGGCTGGCGGACGGCCGCGAGGTCTACCTCCTGGCGGAGGTCTCCGGCGCGGTGACCGCCCACGACGTACGCAGGGCCCGGGAGCGTGCTGCAGCCATGGAGAAGGCCACCGGGTGCCCGGTGCTGCCGGCGGTGGCCGGCCAGGAACTGAACGGTCGGGTGTTAGCTCCTTCTGGGGTAAGCCGTTGGGGCCGGGGCAGTCCTGGCCAGATGATTCGGAGTCCTAAGTGTGCGCCTTTTGTGCGCCTGAGGGGTCGAAAACGTACATACGGTCGAGCACACAAACGTGCGACAGAATGGCTGAAACCCTTGTCAGTACTGGATTCTGGACAAGGGGGTCGCGGGCATTCACTAATTCGTAATCAGCAGGCCAGGGGTTCGAATCCCCTCGCCGGCTCCAGCTCAAACCCAGGCAGGATAAGGCTTCCGGGCGTTGCGCCCCATACTCCTCCAGGACACCCGCTTGGGCCTTGTGCGCCTATAGTGCGCCTGGTATCGTGGAGTAAGCGAAAGTACGGCGGAGTTGGCCTGCGGTGGCGGGGCAGATCCGTAAGCGGGGGGGCCGCACCTGGCTGGTCCGGGTCTACCTGGGTAGGGATCCGGCTACCGGGTCCAGGAAGTGGTT
>CALKUW010000367.1 GCA_937996585.1 uncultured Flavobacteriales bacterium | reverse complement strand
GGTGCTTGCCACCGAGCCGCAGAGCCGTTTCACCTTGATGTACACCAACAAGGATCAGGCGAGCATCATTTTCAAGGGTGAGCTGGACGACCTGAAGGACCGATACCTCGATCGCCTGCGGGTCTTCCATTTCTTCACCCGCGAGCCTGTTGACGTGCCGCTGTATGCGGGGCGGATGGATGCAGCAAAAGTGGAGGCTGTTCAGTCTTCTTTGTTGGATGTCAGTGATATAGATGAGGTTTTCGTTTGTGGTCCGGAGGCGATGATCCACGCTGTCAAGGATGGGCTTTCGGCCGCCGGGGTGGCCCCGGAGCGCATCCATTTCGAGCTGTTCACTTCCTCCGCCCCGAAGAAGGACGCCTCCTTACAGGCGGACGCTGCAGCCGCACCCGCCGGGGATGCCGACGGTCAGGAGGTGTTCGTGGTCATCGACGGGTCCACGCACAAACTCGAATTCGACGGTACGAAAAGCGTACTCGATGCGGGACTCGATGCCGGCATCGACCTGCCTTACAGTTGTTGTGGCGGGGTGTGCTGCACCTGCCGTGCCCTTGTCACAGAAGGGGCGGGCGAGATGGAATTGAACTACGCGCTGGAGCCCGGCGAGGTGGAGCAGGGGTTCGTCCTGGCCTGTCAGACCAAGCCCAAGCCGGGCAGCGGGCGATTCGTGATCGATTTCGATCAGCAGTAAGGTGTCCTGCGGGCGTCAGGCCCGCTCATCGAGCTCGATCCAACGTTCGGTCTTGGTTTCGATGTCGGCGGTGACCTCCCCCAGACGGGTGGCCAGGCGACCCATTTCTTCGTGGTCCAGTCCCATTTCCGCCATGGCGATTTCCAGTTTGGACTTCTCTTCTTCGAGACCTGCAATGACGTCTTCCAGGCCTTCGTACTCGCGCTTTTCGTTGTAGCTCAGCCGCTGGGAGTAATCGCCCTTCGTCTCGGGATCGGCCCCGCTTTGCCGGGCGGCTTCAGCCGCAGCCTTGGCATCCGCTGCTTTCTTGTTGGCCACGGCCTTTTCTTCCGCGTCCGCTGCGGTCCGGTACTGCGTGTAGTTGCCCGGGAAGTCGCGCACCCCGCCGGTGCCGTCCAGCACGAAGACGTGGTCGACAAGTTTGTCCATGAAATAGCGGTCGTGGCTCACGAGCAACAGGCAGCCCGGGAAGTCGAGCAGGAATTCCTCCAGGATGCCCAAGGTGAAGACATCGAGGTCGTTCGTGGGCTCGTCGAAGATGAGGAAGTTGGGATTGCCCATCAGCACCCGCAGCAGGTGCAGCCTTTTTCGTTCGCCTCCACTGAGCTTGTGGATGAAGTCATGATGGCGGTGACGGGGAAAAAGGAAGCGCTCTAGCAGTTGGCCGGCGGACAGTTTCTTGCCCTTCTTCAACGGCATGAACTCCGCGATTTCGTAGAGTGCCTCAATGACCTTCATGCCCTCGTCGAAACGGGGTGGTTCCTGCGAGAAATGGCCGAACACCACGGTGTCTCCGATCACGACCTTACCGCCATCCGGCACGTCCTCAGCGGTCATGAGTCGGATGAGTGTGCTCTTTCCGGCCCCGTTGTCGCCCACGAGCCCAACGCGTTCGCCGGGCTTGAAATGGTAGGTCCAACCCTCCAGGATGGCCTTTTCTCCGTAAGCCTTGCGCACCTTGTGGAGCTCGAGGATTTTGCCGCCGAGTCGGGCGGGATCGAGTTCGAGCCGCACCTCGTCCTCTTCGAGGCGGACACCGGCCCTCTTCTTGAGGTCCTTGAAGGCATCCAGACGGGATTTGCTCTTGCCTGTTCGGGCTTGCGGGGTGGCCCGCACCCATTCCAGTTCGCGGCGCATGATGGAGCGCGCACGGTCGCGCCGGGCGTGTTCATTCGCCGAACGTTCCGCCTTCTTCTCCAGGAAATAGCTCCAGTTGCCCGGGTATTTGTGCAGGGTGAAGTTGTCGAGTTCGAGGATGGTGTCGCAGACGACTTCAAGGAAGAACCGGTCGTGCGTCACCATGAGCAGGGTGGTCTTGGCCCGGGCGAGGTAGCCCTCGAGCCATTCGATCATGCCGAGGTCTAAGTGGTTGGTGGGCTCGTCGAGCAGCAACAGGTCGGGCTGTTCAATGAGGCATTTCGCCAGCGCCACGCGGCGCTTTTCCCCGCCGCTCAGCTGGTCCACGAACCGGTCGGTGTCGTGCAGGCCCAGTTTGCCGAGAATCTCCTTGGCCTGCGCCTCGTAGCTCCATGCGTCCGCCCTGTCCATGGCGTCATAGGCCGCCTGCTGGGCTTCCGCGTCATCCCCCTTTGTGGCCTCCTCGTATTGGCGGATGGCGCGCATGGCCTCGTTGTCCGCTTCGAACAGGTTGGCAAGGATGGTACGGTCCAGGTCGAGGCCGTGGTCCTGGCTCAGATGCGCCACCCGTACGTTGCCGGCATAGGTCACGGTCCCGGCATCGGGGGCGTCGATGTCGAGCAGCACCTTCATCAGGGTGCTTTTTCCCGTGCCGTTCCTGGCGACGAGCGCCGCCTTCTGGCCCCGGTCCAGCCCGAAGTGGAGGTCCTCGAAAATGAGCCGCTCACCGAACCGCTTGGTCAGTCCCTCCACCGAAAGCACGTTGCCGCCTGCCATGCGGCAAAAGTAGCGGGGTGCAGGGGCTATTTTGCACACATGTCCAAGGATGCAGAAAACGGCTGCCAATGGCGTTGCGTACCGTGGTCCGCATTGGATCGTGAATCCCTCTACGCGTTGCTGAAGCTGCGTTCGGAGGTGTTTGTCGTGGAGCAGGACTGTGTCTATCAGGACCTTGATGACAAGGACCGCCAAAGCCTCCATTGCTGGTTGGAAAGGTCAGATGCGCCCGCTTCGGCAGGAGGGGAGGTGCTGGCCTACACCCGATTGTTGCCCGCGGGGATTTCCTACCCTGATGAGGTGAGCATTGGCCGTGTCGTGACTTCGGAAAGTGTACGCAGGGATGGATGGGGCAAGGCCTTGATGCGGCGCAGTCTCGACGAAGTGCATGCCGCATGGCCGGGTGTGCCCATCCGCATCAGTGCCCAGCAATATTTGGAGGCCTTCTATGCGGGCTTCGGATTCACTGCCCAAGGCGCAGCTTACTTGGAGGATGGCATTCCCCATGTGGCGATGACCCGCCCTGCCGGACCGGCTTGAGGGGGCAGACTATCTTCGCCGCCATGTCCGGACGCCCGTGTGCCTCGGTGGTGATTCCCTGTTTGAATGAAGTCGATCACATCGGCCCCTGCCTCGATGCGCTGGCATCCCAGGAAGGGCTGGAAGATGATCTGGAGGTCATCGTGGTGGACGGGGGCAGTGATGACGGCACCCGTGAACGGCTGACCGAGCGTCAGGAAGTGCAAGCGGGGTTGATTGTATTGGACAATCCGGCGCGGATCACCCCGGTGGCCATGAACCTTGGTATCCAAGCATCTTCATCGGATATGGTGGTGATTCTCGGCGCCCATGCGGAAGTCGCTCCGGATTTCATCCGACGGAACCTCGAATGTCTGCGTGCCCATCCCGAATCGGGTTGTGTCGGCGGTGTGGTCGAGCAGGTGCACGGCGATGCCATGAGCCGCCGTATTGGCTTGGCGATGTCTTCGCCCTTTGGGGTGGGGGACGCCCGTTTCCGCACAGGCGGCGTGGCAGGCCACGTGGACACCGTGGCCTTCGGGGCTTACCGGAAAGCGGTGTTGGAGGAGTTGGGCGGCCTGGATGATTCCCTGGTGCGGAACCAGGACGATGAGCTGAATTACCGCCTGACCGAGGCGGGGTGGCGCATCTGGTTCGACCCCCGCATCCGGTCGCGGTACCACGCGCGCTCATCCTATGGACAGCTGTTCCGCCAATACCGCCAATACGGTTATTGGAAGGTATTCGTCAACCGCAAGCACCGCACGGTGACGACTTGGAGACAGATGGTCCCGGCATCGTTTCTGCTCGCTTCCTTCACGCTGTTCTTCATGGCTTGCCTCGGTGAATGGCTGCCCGGAACGCCTGCTGGTATGGAACTCGCACTTCCAGGATTGCTGACGCTCTGGGCATTGTGGTTGTTGGGGGCATTGGGGGCCATTGCGCTTGCAGGAATCAGGCCTTCTGATGCACTGGGTGTGTTCCGCAGCTTTGCCATCCTTCACCTCGCTTATGGTTGGGGGTATTGCCAAGGTATCTGGCAGTTCGTGGTGCTTCGGCGTTCACCCTCTGCAGCGTTCAAGGCCCTGACTCGATGACCGTCGGGTACTTGGATACGGCTGAGAAATGGGGATGGCGCGCGGTGATGCCCGCGTTGATCGCCGGTGGGAATGCGGCCGGAATCCTGCTGTTTACCCTGTTCATTACGCGCATCCTCAATGCTGTAATGGGGCATCGGGGCCAACCTTGGGATTGGCGTACGGGTGGTTTCTGGTGGATGGGGTATTTCGGACTACAGGTCCTCGGGGGCCTCTGGTCTGATGACATGGCGGCCTGGTCCTTGAGTCTCGAGGTCAAATCCGCCTTGTGGTTCTTCCCGCTCGTCATGGCCATTCCGGGCCGTCATGTGGCCAAGGATTTCTGGTGGTCAGTGGGGTGGTCCATGGTGGTTTACCTCGCGTGGCGCCTGGGGCGTGCGGGTTGGCAAACGGCCTTCATCGGAGGGGTGGATGCCTGGCATTACGATGGTTTTTCGGGAGATGTGCACCCGACCTATCTGGCTTTGCATGCGACGGTGGCCCTGTTGGGGCTTGGGCAATCTTGGGGGGCAGGTTTGCGTCGTCCATCGGTCTGGATGCTGGGTTTGCTGTTGGCGGTGTCCATCGGGCTTTCGGGATCCAAGGCCGGCATCCTCGCCGCAGCAATGGTGGTCATGTTGCGCATGGTGTTGCAACTGCCATTGGTGCGCAAGGACGGCCTGTTCCCAGGAGGCGGACAGGGTGTTCTGTGGTGGGGAACCACCCTGGCCATCTTGCTGACGACCGGGGTGGGGGTCTCCCAGTCCCGATTCGCCGAAATGGGAACTGCCGCTGCCGTGGTCATGGAGGAAGCGGCGCCGGTCAAGAGCAGTTCAGCCGGGCGCATCGTGGTGTGGCGCACATCCGCAGAAATCCTGTTGGCCCATCCATTTGGCGTGGGGACGGGGGACGTCGTGCCGGAATTGGTGCAGCGCTATGAGCGCGATGGCCATGGCTATGCTGCCGATCGCCAACTCAACCCCCACAATCAATGGCTTCAGGCGGGCGTGGCCTTCGGATGGCCCGGGGTGGTTGTGGTGTCCATGGCTTTCCTGTCCATCGTGCTGGCGGCGTGGAGACGCCGTCAAGGATTGTTGCTGCTGTGCACATTCCTGGTCATGGCCCATGCGGGGGTCGAGTCGGTATTGGAGGTCCAGCGAGGGGTCGTCTTCGCACTCTGGATGCTGATGGCCCTGTCGCCATCAAGGAGTCGGTGAGGGAGTGGGCCGGTGCGTCATTCGGTACCTTGTATTCGATGTCCAGGACTACGGCCCATTCATCTGACCTTCCGGGACCTGAGGATTTGATGTCCGATGCCGTCTTCAATGGGGGCAATCCATTGGTGATGAGGCAGCTGGCCAACGTGGCCGGAGAGGGGGTTATGGGCGAACGCATGGAGCGTTGGTACGATTTCGTGCGGGATGCGATCCGTTACGACCCCTTTGCCATCAGTTTGGATCCTGCCGATATCGCGGCCTCAAGGACCCTGGAGAACCAATACGGGCATTGCGTCCACAAGTCCGTCCTGCTTGTGGCCGGTTTCCGGGCCATGGGCGTCCCGGCCCGGCTTGGATTGGCCAGGGTTCGGAATCATCTGGCGACGGAATCGCTGGAAGCCAAGCTGGGTACCGACGTCCTGACACCCCATG
>CALKUW010000366.1 GCA_937996585.1 uncultured Flavobacteriales bacterium | reverse complement strand
CGTAGATCATCTGGATGGTGGCCCCGCTCTCCGTGTGCAGGAAGCCCTCATAGAATGGCAAGGAGCGCAGGCGATTGAGCGTGCTGTCGAGGATCGCCTGATCCGGCGGCATGGACCCGAACACCGGCTCCATCACGAAGGACTTCGGGTCGTCTACCCGGACGAGTTCCACCGCGGTCCGGAAACCAAAAACGCTGTCCACCACGTGGACTTCCCAAGGGGTGCCGTCGGGCTTCAGGCTGTCCACCGGCACCTGCACTGCGCGGAGCACCGAGTCGAGGTCCCACCAGGCCCGAAAGACCTCGAGGCTGTCGAGCCGGCCGTCCTCGATGCCGAGGGCGACCACATTGCCCTCCTCCCCAAATTCCTCGAGGAAATCGTCGTAGGCCACAAGGGCCGGATCGTCATCGGGAAGGAGCCCACCAAACTTGTAACGGATGCCCAGCTCGTCGATCCGTGTGGCCATGCCGGCCGTGATCACCGCGAGGGCAATCAGGATGGGGAGGCGTCCCCTCAGGATGATGGTTGCGAGCCGGGACCACATTGGGAGGCGGCAAAGGAAAGGCACAAGGCACGAATCGGGGGTGCGGGCCTGCGTGGGCGGGATTACCTTCGCGGTCCAACCGTTCGCAACCCATGAACCAGTACGACCTCGTGGTCATCGGCGCCGGCCCCGGCGGATATGTGGCCGCCATCCGCGGCGCCCAGCTCGGATTCAAGACGGCGCTCATCGAAAAACGCGGCACCCTCGGCGGCACCTGCCTCAACGTGGGCTGCATCCCGTCCAAGGCCCTGCTCGACAGCTCCGAGCACTACCTCAAGGCGAGCAAGGAGTTCGAGGTGCACGGCATCAAGACCGGTGGCCTGGAAATCGACTTTCCACGCATGATCGCCCGCAAGCAGGAGGTCGTGGACCAGACCGTCGCCGGAGTGGACTTCCTGATGGAGAAGAACGGCATCACCGTCCTCAACGGATGGGGTTCCTTCGTCGACGCCCATACCATCGAGGTGAAACCGGCGGAGGGCGAGGCCATGCAGATCCAGGCCGAACGCGTGCTCATCGCGACCGGTTCGGAACCGGCCAGCCTGCCGTTCATCACCTTGGATGGGGACCGCATCATCACCTCGACCGAGGCGTTGGAATTGCCCGCCTTGCCGGAGCGGATGGTCATCATCGGTGGCGGGGTCATCGGCCTCGAGCTCGGGTCGGTCTACGCCCGCCTCGGCACTGAGGTCCATGTGGTGGAGTATCAGGATGCCATCATCCCAACGATGGACCGCTCCATGGGCAAGGAACTGCAGCGCGCCATGAAGAAAATCGGTGTCAAATTCCACCTCTCGCATGGCGTGAAGGAGGTGGTCAATGCCGGCGAAAAGGCCGTCGTCAAGGCCGACAACAAGAAGGGGGAGGAAGTCACGTGGGAGGCCGACTACTGCCTCGTGGCCGTGGGGCGCAAGCCCTTCACCGATGGGCTGGGCCTCGACAAGGCCGGGGTCGCGGCGGACGACCGGGGGCGCGTGGAGGTGGATGGCCACCTGCGCACGGGCGTGCCGCACATCTACGCCATCGGCGACGTGGTCAAGGGTGCCATGCTCGCGCACAAGGCCGAGGAGGAGGGCATCTACGCTGTTGAACACATGGCGGGCCAACACCCCCACATCGATTACAACCTCATCCCCGGCGTGGTCTATACCTGGCCGGAGGTGGCCTCCGTGGGCCAGACCGAAGAGCAGCTCAAGGCCGATGGCATCGCCTACAAGTCGGGCAGTTTCCCTTTCAAGGCTTCCGGCCGGGCGCGCGCTTCGATGGATACCGATGGGGTGGTCAAGGTGCTCGCCCATGCGGAAACCGACGAAATCCTCGGTGTGCACATCTGCGGGCCGCGTGCGGCGGACATGATCGCCGAGGCCGTGGTCGCCATGGAATACCGCGCCTCCGCGGAGGACATCGCCCGGATGAGCCACGCCCACCCCACCTTCACGGAAGCCGTCAAGGAGGCCGCCCTGGCCGCCACCGGCGACCGCGCGTTGCACATCTGAGGCCCGCTGGCGAACCGAACGGGCGGGGCTTTGTTGCCCCAATGAGTCGACAGAAACCCTGCGCATGAAGACCGGCATCCTGCTCATCAACCTCGGCACCCCGGACAACCCCGGGCCCGGTGCCGTCGGCCGCTACCTCACGGAATTCCTGTCCGACGGGCGCGTCATCGACATCCCTTGGCTGCCCCGCCAGATCCTCGTACGCGGCATCATCTCGCCGCTGCGCCGCTTCCGCAGCTCCCGCGAATACAAGAAGGTCTGGACGGACGACGGATCGCCCCTGCTGCTGCACGGGTTGGAGCTGACCCGCAAGGTCTCCGAGCGCTGCACCTCGCTGGCTGAGCAACATCCGGAGCTCGGTGAGTTGCACGTGCACTTCGCCATGCGCTACCAGAATCCGGGCATGCCCAAGGTGCTCGAGGAGATGCGGCAATGCGGCTACGACCGGGTCGTCATCCTGCCGCTCTACGCTCAATACGCGTCGGCCACCACCGGCAGCACGCTGGAGGAGGCCATGCGCCTCATCTCGAAGTGGTACGTCATACCCGAGGTGCGCATGGTCAGCCAATACTGGGACGACGAGGGCTACCTCTCCTGCTTCGAGGCGAGGGCGCGGAAGTTCGATCTCGACAGCTACGACCACATCCTGTTCAGCTACCATGGCGTGCCGACGCGGCAGGTCGACAAGGTCTACGAGGACCGGCGCTGCGCCAATCACAGCTGCGAATCGGAGATCAACGAGGAGAACAAGTTCTGCTACAAGGCCACCTGCTACGCGACCACGCGGGCGCTGGCCGAGCGCCTCGGCATCCCGGAAGACCGATACACCGTGGCCTTCCAGAGCCGCCTCGACAAGAAGTGGCTGACCCCGTTCAGCGACAAGGTCGTCGAGGAGCGGGCCAAGGCCGGGGACAAGCGACTGCTCGTCTTCTCGCCCGCTTTTGTGGCGGACTGCCTGGAGACGACGGTGGAGATCGGCGAGGAGTACGTCGAGATCTTCGAGGAGGACGGCGGCGAGCACCTCGACCTCGTGCCGAGCCTCAACGCGGAGGACGATTGGGCCGATGCGGTAACGGCGCTGATCCATCGCCATCTTTGAGGGGTGAACCCCCAGCCAACACCATTCCACCGAAGTCTGCCCGACCTCTCGGCACTGGAGGGCGACAAACCTTGGATGTTGCTCGATGCGTCCGGGAGGATGGGACCATGGCATGGGTTCCTCGCCGCCGGGATGCGCCGCTCCTTGACCATCGCCGATGCCTCCCCGGATGCCTTCGACCGCATTGGTGCATTCATCGGTGCGGCCGAAGGAAGGTGCTTCGGATGGATCGGCTACGACCAACTCCGCGGCGATGCCATGTTGGCGCTGCCGGACCAGGCCCCTGCATCCATCGGGTTGCCTGTGGTGCATTGGATTGAACCGGAAGGGGTGCTCGCCTTCAACCTTGGGCCAACGCCTTCCATTGAATGGCAGCGTCGGCCAGCTGCCGGGCTGGCCGAGCGCATGGAATCCGCCGTGCTGGAGGCTGCTGAGGATGAAGAAACCGGACCATCGGATCCTGTTGAGCTGGCCATGAGCAGCCTGGACCGTCCCGAATACCTGCAGGCCTTCGATCGGGTGCGCGACCACATCCTGCGCGGTGACATCTACGAATTGAACCTGTGCCGCGAACTCTTCGGGGCGCTTCCCGGGGATTGGACGGCATCGACCGCATTCTCGCGGCTCGTGCATCGCACCTCCGCGCCCTATTCGACATGGATGTGCTCGGGTGGGAAGCACATTTTGTCCGCCAGCCCCGAGTGTTTCCTCGAGAAGCGGGGGCGCAGGCTCGTGTCACGCCCCATCAAGGGCACCGCGCCCCGTCATGCCCGGGCCGAGCAGGACGCCATGGCGGCGGAGCTGTTGCGGACCGACCCCAAGGAACGGGCCGAAAATGTGATGATTACCGACCTCGTCCGCAACGACCTCAGCCGCATTGCGGCCCCCGCATCGGTCGAAGTCGAGGAGCTCTGTGGGATCCACAGCTTCAAGAACGTCCACCAGATGGTGTCGACCATCGCCTGTGATGTTCGGGAGGGCTTCGGGTTTGCGGACATCCTACGCGCCACCTTTCCCATGGGCAGCATGACAGGCGCACCCAAGATCCGGGCCATGGAGATCACCGCGGAGGTGGAGCCCGTGCGGCGGGGCCTGTATTCCGGAACGGTGGGGTGGGCCGATCCGGATGGGCAAGGTGACGTGGGGGACTTCCACCTCAATGTGGTCATCCGAACCATCCTCGCCGACCTCGAATCCCGGAAGTGGAGTGCGCACGTGGGAGGGGCCATCACGGCCCTGGCCCGTCCCGAAAACGAATGGGATGAGACCCGGCTCAAGGCCGAGGCACTGCTCGAGGTCATGGGCGCCGCCGAACGGCCGGCACCCGAAACGCTGCTTCATGACTGAAGGTGCCAACCCGGTCGAACAGGCGCTCGCGGCCTTCATCGCACGGCAGGGCATGCGGGAGGGACGCATGATCTG
The DNA here is from genome assembly GCA_937996585.1 of uncultured Flavobacteriales bacterium. Classification (GTDB taxonomy): domain Bacteria; phylum Bacteroidota; class Bacteroidia; order Flavobacteriales_D; family Sanyastnellaceae; genus UBA8752. The sequence continues at coordinate 3,124 of CALKUW010000366.1, read as the reverse complement.
GCTCGCCGTTTCCGGGGGTGCGGACTCCATGGCGCTGTTGCATGCGGCCGGACAGCGCGATGGCGCTTTCGGCGTCCTGCATGTCGACCATGGACTGCGCCCGGACTCGGCCGACGACCTCGCCTTCGTCCACGCTGCTGCGGAAGCCCGGCAAATGCCATTCGAATCCATCACGCTGCATGGTCTGGCATCCTCTGAAGCCCGCAAGAATGCGGGGCTCGAAGCTGCTGCACGCAGTGCACGGTATGCTTGGATGGCCCAAGTGGCGGGGCCGGATGGGGTCGTCCTCACGGCCCACCACCGGGATGACCAGCGCGAGACACGGCTGCTCCACCTGCTGCGCGGAAGCCGGGCCGAGGCGCTTGCCGGCATGAAGGAAGTCCACCGGGATTTCGGCTGCACGGTGGGCCGCCCCTTCCTGTCCCTCCCCATGGAGGCGCTGAGGTCCGCGCTTTCCGAAGCCGGTGTCCCGTGGAGGGAAGACGCCTCCAATGCGGCGCCGGACTTCCTGCGCAACCGGATTCGGCACGAGCTCATCCCCCTGCTCGACGACATGCGGCCGGGATGGGAGGCGGGACTTGAACGGATCGGTAATGTCGCCGCGGAGTGGCGGGGCTTCATGGACGGCTTCCTGACGCAGACGGGCGTGGCCAATGCGGCCTTCCCCCTCGAATTGCTCGGCTCTTGCCCTTCCCCCCTGCACGCCCTGGGCATCTGGGGTGAGGCATTCGGCTTCGGACCGGCCCGGGCCGCTGCCCTTTCCGAACTGGCAGCGCCAGGGACGGAAGTGGGACGGAAACGGTGTGCCGAAGCGTGGTGCGTGGTGCGGGAACGCGATGCCTTGGTTGCGCAGCCGTTGCGCACGGCCGAGGACAGAGCGCCTCAATCCTGGATGCCCGGCGAAGGGTCGGAATCGGGGACCTTGTCAACCCCGGATGGCGCCCTGCTTTGGTCCCTGCACAGGGGTGAGGCCGGCATGCGGCCCGACCCGGATGAAGGGGTGGCAGAGTTGTGGATGGACGCCCTTTGCGGCCCGCTGGTGCTGCGCCCCTGGCAGGAGGGAGACCGCCTGGCGCCCCTCGGTATGGAAGGCCACCAATTGGTCTCGGACATTCTGACACAACGCAAGGTGCCCGCTACCGCCCGGGAGGGCCAATGGGTCATCGAGACGGGAGAAGGACGCCTTGCGTGGCTGACGGGACACCGCATCGATCGGCGCGCCGCGCTGCCTGCCGATCCGGCCGGAGGCCGCATCCTCCGCCTCGAATGGCGGCCCACCGGGTAAGTTTGCAGCCAGCACGTGATGGAGAATACGCTCGCCCCCCCATTGAAGCCCGCTGAAGGGCGCGACCGGGAACTGGCCCTCGGGCTGTACCTCGCCATGGCCGCGCTCTTCGTGGCCAGCCTTGTCAGCTGCAACCTCATCTTCCGCAAGTTCTTCGTCTGGTCCCTCCCGGTATCCGGCATGGATTACGCCTTCGAGGCCAGCGTGGGCCTGCTGCCCTACCCCTTGACCTTCCTGGTCACCGACCTCATCTCGGAAATCTTCGGCAAGAAGCGGGCGGACGACGTGGTGAAGGGCGGCCTGGTGGCCTCCGTATTCACCCTGGGCATCATCTACGTGGCCGGCGCGGCACCCGCCACGGCATGGTCGCCGGTGACGGACGGCGAATTCGACCACGTCTTCGGCCAGACCGTTCTGGCGGTGGGCGCCTCCATGTCGGCCTACCTCATCGCGCAGTTCCTCGACGTGCGCATCTTCCATTTCTGGAAACGGCGCACCGGCGGGCGGAAACTGTGGCTGCGCAACAACTTCTCGACCATTCCCTCGCAGTTCGTGGACACGGTCGTGGTGCTGCTTTTGCTCTGTGCCGCGGGAGAAATCGAATGGGCGCTGTTCGGCGGGTTGCTGGTCAATGGATTTGGATTCAAGGTGCTCGTCGCCGCAGCCGATACCCCATTGGTATACGCCGGCAGCGCGCTCATCCGGCGGCGGTTCGGCCTCGCCCCCGGCCAGGAAATCGCCCTCTGAACCCCATTCGTCCCTCCGCTTTGGCAAGCGTTGGGCGCCGGAAGTCGGCGCGGCGGGTGGGTCGGCATTATCTTTCGCGCCCGCAAAGCAACGTGTCGTGAAGCCCCTGCAGCTCCTCCTCTCCCCCCTGGCCGTCCTGTTGTCGGTCTGGCTCGTCGCCCCCGCATTGAACGCCCAGATCCACGACCCGGTGTCGTGGGAAGTGTCGCTCTATGACAACGGTGATGGCACACTCGACCTTGATTTCAAGGCGGAAATCGAGCCCGGGTGGCACGTCTACAGCCAGTTCCTGAATCCGTTCGACGGCCCCATCCCGACCTCGTTCACGATCGAGACCGAGGGGGTGGCCACGGCGGATACTGCAGCGGCCGAATGCGAGCCCCACCTCGAGTACGACCCCAACTTCATGATGGACCTGCTCTTCTTCGAGGAGGAGACGCATTGGGTGCACACGCTGTCCTTTCCCGGCGCCATCCCGGCATCGGTCAAGGGCTACCTGACCTTCATGGTCTGCGACGAAAGCAAGTGCCTGCCGCCGGAGGACGTGGACTTCGAGGTGGCCCTCGCCGACCTGAAACCGGAAAGCGCCAAGCCCGACTATTGCGGCACCGGCGGTGGCGGTGGAGGCCATGGCGGATTTGACGACGGCTCGGCGGCTGAGGAAAACAGCGGTTTCCACGAACCGGTCAGCTGGAGCATCGACCTGTATGCCGACGGCGACGGCGGGTATGCCCTGTTTTGCACCTCCGAAGTCGAGGAAGGGTGGCACATCTACAGCCAGGACAATGACCCGCTCGATGGCCCCATCCCGACGACCTTCACGCTGACCACCGAAGGTGCGGTGGCACCGGAGCGCGCGGAGGAATGCACACCTGAAACGCACTTCGACACCAACTTCGACAAGGACGTCAAGTCCCACGAGGGCACGGTGAACTGGCGCCTGCCCTTCCGCTTCGATGGGGCGGCACCGGACAGCATCGGCGGCTTCATCATGTACATGTCGTGCGACGACACCAAGTGCGTCTTCCCACCGGACGAGTACTTCGCCTTCGCGCTGGCCGATGCCCTGCCCGCTGCGGACCTGCCCGCCAC
>CALKUW010000365.1 GCA_937996585.1 uncultured Flavobacteriales bacterium | reverse complement strand
AGTCTGCTCAGTCCTGTGAGCAAGGCGGTGATCTGTGGCCTTGGACTTGAAGGCTATGCCGCCGCGGTCCGGTCCCTATGCGCCTGAGCCGGCCGACTCCACTTTGAGCGCGAGGCGCTCGATGGCCGGACGAAGGAGCCGGAGCAAGCCATCGGCATCGCGGTCGTTCAACTGTTTTCCGAACACCATGGTGCGCCTGCCGGCATTGAATTGCAGGGTCTCGCCGCCCATGGACCAGAAGGCCTGTTCGAACGTGCGCATGATTTGCGTGGGGTTCTCCTCGACGCGGCGAAGGCCCTTGAAGGCACCGTGCGCAAAGAAGTCAGGCAGGCCGCGCTGCCCGAAGGCCATGGCGACGAAAACGCCGCGCCGGTCCACCGTGATCACCTCCGTTCCGCGCTGCCGCCAGAGCCAGACCTTGCCGATGCGGAAGGCGAAGAAGGCCCAGAATGCCGAGTAAATGGCGTATCCGAGCCAGGCGTTGCCCGCTGTGGGTTCCTGCGTCCAGACATACAGCACCGCGGCCTCCAGCGAGAGCCAGAGCACCAGCCAGACGGACAACAGCCCCATGTTGCGCGCAGATGTCTGCTGGGTGATGTCAATGCGCAACTGCTCGGATTCAGTGCCGCGGCCACTCCAACGAAAGGCGATGCGCGCACCTATGGTGCCCTCGGAGCGTTCCTTGCGTGTGCCCATCAGTCGATGGCTTCGGGAGAAAGCACCCGGTCGTAGAGTCCGAGGTATTCCGGAAGGATGCGGTCAATGGCAAAATTCCCCGCCCGCTGGAGCGCCTGTTCCCTGAACCGCTCGAGGTTCGCCGGTGCCAAAAGGAATTCGGCGTGGTTTGCCATTTGCTCGTTATCGCCAACAGGGGAGAGCATGCCGCTGACGCCATGTCGGATCACCTCCGGCAGGCCTCCGGCTTCCGTGGCCACCACCGGCACGCCACAGGCCATGGCTTCCAACGCAGCCAGACCGAAGCTTTCACTTTCGGACGGCAGGAGGAAGAGGTCGGAAATGGCCAGCGCCTCGAGCGGATTCTTGAGCTTGCCGAGGAAGAAGACCCGGTCGTCGACCCCCTGTTCACGCGCTTCGCGTTCGGCTGCCGAGCGGTCCGGGCCATCGCCCACCATCAACAGTTTGGCGGGCATGCGATCGGCGAGAAGGGCAAAGGTCTTGATGACATCCACCACCCGCTTGACCGGCCGGAAATTCGAAATGTGGCAGAGCAGGTGTTCATCGGATGAAGTGAACTGTTCGCGGTCCTGTCCCTTCAAATCCTTGAAGTGGGCAGGGCAGACGAAGTTGGGAATCACCTCGATGTCCTTGTTGATGCCGAAAAGCTTGTAGGTGTCGCTGCGCAGGCTCGTGCTGACGGCCGTGACAGCATCGCTCTGGTTGATGGCGAAGGAGATGACAGGCTCGAAGCCGGGGTCCTTTCCGAGCAGGGTGATGTCGGTGCCGTGCAAGGTGGTCACCACCGGCAGGTTGCGCCCTTCTTCCGCGAGGATGCGCTTGGCCATGTATGCGCTGGACGCGTGGGGAATGGCGTAGTGCACATGGAGGAGGTCGAGGTTCTGCTGGCGCACTACTTCCACCATCTTCGAGGCCAGCACCAGTTCGTAGGGCGGATAGTCGAAGAGGGGATACTGGGCAATCCGCACCTCGTGATAGAAGACGTTGGGCCTGAAACTGCCCAGGCGCACGGGTTGATCATAGGTGATGAAGTGCACCTCGTGTCCCCGGGCGGCGAGGGCCTTGCCCAGTTCCGTCGCCACGACGCCGCTTCCACCAAAGGTGGGGTAACACACCATACCGATCCTCATGCCACCAAATTACCGTTCTGTACTTCCGTTGTTCTCCACGTCAGCGAATCGGCTGTTGTGGCCCAGCGCCTCCTCCACGATGACAAGTGCCTTCGTTCGAATGTCCTCGTCGATGTAGGTCCGGTTTTCCGAATCGGGGCAGATGCGGTTTCCGAGAATGACCACCGTCCAATCCCGCTCCGGATCCGTCCACGCCAATGTCCCCGTGAATCCACTGTGTCCGAAGCTTCTCCACGATCCCGCATTGCCGCTGGCCCCTTCATCGGGCGCCAGACCGGGCTTGTCCCAGCCCATTCCCCGCCGGTTTTCCTCGTCGGGGAAAGCCCGTTGGGCAAAGGCCTCGATGGTGGTCGCCTCCACGAGTTGAACCCCGCCCCAGTGACCGCCGCGCCCCATGGCGGTCATCAGCAGGGCCAGGTCATGGGCATCCGAAAACAGTCCGGCATGTCCGGCCACACCACCCATCATGGCGGCACCGGGGTCGTGTACCGTACCGCGGATGTGTGCTTTCCGGAAGAGGGTGTCCAATTCGGTGGGCGCGATGTCCTGCTCGGAACACCAGGTCATGGGACGGTAGCCCATGCGGTGGAGTCCGAGTGGCTGGTGGATCAGGCTGTCTGCGAGCCTGTCGAGGGGGCGTCCCCACAGGTGCTCGAGAATGTCCTGCAGCAGGTAATAGCCGACATCGCTGTAACGGTAATGTCCGACGGGACCAGGTTCAATGGCACGGACGGCATGCCGGATGGTGTCGCACCAGGCCGGTTGCATGCAGCGGTCCCCGCACAAGGGTACCCATCCTTCCCGCTGGGCATCGCTGATTTCTTCTCCGGTGGAATCCTGCACTGCGAGCAGATCGACGTAGAAGGGGATCCAAGCCGGCAAGCCTGCACGGTGCGCAAGGACATCCCGAAGGGTCCGTTCGCCCAACACCGGATTCAGCGGTGCACCGGGATGGTCGGGCAGCAAGGTGGACAGTGGCTGGTCGAGGGTCAGCATGCCTCGTTCCCAGGCCATCATGGTCAGCGTGGTCGAGGTGGCCACTTTGGTGATGGAAGCGAGGTCGTACAGATGGTGCCGCTGGACAGACGTCTGCGCTGCGTCGCCAAGATGGCCGTGGCACCCGTCGTACCGTATGGTGTCTCTGGCCAAGACCAGGATGCGCATGCCGGGCGTTGAAGCCATGGCGATGGCCGCCTCGGCGAGGCTGTCCAACCGCAGTCCCATGGTCACCATACTCCCCCTCGGACCGACTCGGGGCAACCTATGCGCGGGATGAGGCGAGCCATCTCCAGCTGCCCAGCGTCCCACCTTTACCGGCAAATGCCCCAATGCCGCAGCCTCGCCGCACCAGGCTGCCGCAGCGGTCTGCTGGGTGA
>CALKUW010000364.1 GCA_937996585.1 uncultured Flavobacteriales bacterium | reverse complement strand
CGAGTCCGTGTCCGATAAGTACGGCATCGGCTTTTGGAAGCCGGGGGCCGGCATCATCCACCAGGTGGTGCTCGAGAACTACGCCTTCCCCGGCGGCATGATGATTGGCACCGACAGCCACACCGTGAACGCGGGTGGCCTGGGCATGGTCGCCATTGGTGTGGGCGGCGCCGACGCTGTGGACGTCATGGCCGGCATGCCGTGGGAGCTCAAGTTTCCCAAGCTGATCGGCGTCAAGCTGACCGGCAAAATGAGCGGATGGACGAGCCCCAAGGATGTGATCCTCAAGGTGGCCGGCATCCTCACCGTAAAGGGTGGAACCGGTTGCATCGTCGAGTACTTCGGCGAGGGCGCCGACGCGATGAGCTGCACCGGAAAGGGCACCATCTGCAACATGGGCGCCGAAATCGGGGCCACGACTTCGACCTTCGGCTATGACGAGAGCATGTCCCGCTATCTCAAGGCCACGGGCCGCGCCGATGTGGCTGCGTTGGCCGATGGTATCGCCGAGCACCTGACTGGCGACGCCGAGGTTTATGCGAACCCTGAGCAGTACTTCGACCAGGTCATCGAGATTGACTTGAGCACCCTCGAGCCCCACCTCAACGGTCCGTTCAGCCCGGACCTCGCCACGCCCGTCAGCAAGATGGCCGAGCTGTGCGCCGAGAAGGGCTACCCGACGGAGATCGAGTATGGCCTCATTGGCTCCTGCACGAACTCCAGCTATGAGGACATCACGCGCAGTGCTTCGCTGGCCGCTGCCGCCGTTGAAGCTGGCGTCCAGAGCAAGGGCAAGCTGACCATCACCCCAGGTTCCGAGCTCGTGCGCTACACCCTCGAGCGCGACGGCGTGCTCGACACCTTTGACAAGATGGGCGCCGACGTCTTCGCCAACGCCTGCGGACCGTGCATCGGCCAGTGGGCCCGGAGCGGCGCCGAGAAGAAGGAGAAGAACAGCATCGTCCACAGCTTCAACCGCAACTTCGCCAAACGCGCGGACGGCAACCCGAACACCCATGCCTTCGTGGGCTCGCCGGAGGTCGTGACCGCCATTGCCCTGGCCGGTGACCTGACCTTCAATCCGATGACCGATACCCTGCCGGGTGCCAACGGACCGGTCAAGCTGCCGGAGCCCACGGGTTACGAGCTCCCCGAGAAGGGCTTCGACGTGGAGGATGCCGGCTACTTGGCCCCGGCCGAGGACGGCAGCGGCGTCCAGGTCGTCGTGAAGGACGACAGTGAGCGCCTGCAGCTCTTGACCCCGTTCCAGCCCTGGGACGGTGAGAACCTGACCGGCATGCGCCTCCTCATCAAGGCGGAGGGCAAGTGCACCACTGACCACATCTCCATGGCAGGCCCCTGGCTGCGCTTCCGGGGTCACCTCGACAACATCGCCAACAACACCTTGACCGGCGCGGTCAACGCCTTCGGCGGTGCCACCAACGCGGTGGTCAACCAGTTGGATGGCAGCACCGGCGAGGTGCCGGCCGTGGCCCGTGCCTACAAGGCGGCGGGTGTGCCGACCCTTGTGGTGGGCGACTCAAACTACGGGGAGGGCAGCTCCCGCGAGCACGCCGCCATGCAGCCACGCCACCTCGGCGTCCGTGTGGTGCTGGTGAAGTCATTTGCCCGGATTCACGAGACCAACCTCAAGAAGCAGGGCATGCTCGGTTTGACCTTTGCGAATGAGGCCGACTACGACCTGATCCGCGAGGACGACAGCTTCGACATGATTGACCTCAAGGACTTTGCGCCCGGTAAACCGCTGACCATTGTGGCCAAGCATGCCGACGGCAGCGAGGACACCATCGTCTGCAACCACACCTACAACGCCCAGCAGATCGACTGGTTCCGCGCAGGCTCCGCGCTCAACCTCATCAAGCAGCAGAACGCGTGAGGAGCGGGGTGGTCCTGTTGGCCATCCTTTCGGCCCTTCAGTTGCCGGCACAGACCGGTGACTGGGTGGTCAAGTCCAATCCATTCGGGCTCTTTGCCGGTCAATTCCAGTTGGGGGCTGAGCGACTGGGCGAGGGTCCATTGACTTACCAATGCACTGCGGGTTACGTGCGTTCCGCACTTGAGCTCAATACCTCCGACCTCGAAAGCCTGCTGGGCGTGCGGACCTCGTTGAATGCGGTGGACTGGAATGGTTTCGTGGTGCAGCCCGAGGTGCGGCTATTCCTGTCCGCGAAGGCGGGGAAGGGGATGTACATCGCCGCCTTCGCCCGAGTCCGTTCCATCCGGAGGGTCATGGTGACCAATTTCACGGGCATCCAGCACCGCACCGCCGTGGGTGGTGGTGGCGTGCTCGGGGGGCAGTTCAATCTGACGCCCCGGTTGATCGGCGACCTGTTCATCGGGCCGCAGATGAAGTCGGTCACCTCGAGTTACAGTGGGCATTTCGTCTATGCCGAAGGGGAATGGGTGCCCGGCATCCGGTTCGGCATGTCCCTGGGATGGCGGCTGTGAACGCTCCGGCGAGCGATGGAGTGAACATCGATTGTGCCGGCGCATCCATACGGCTGCTTCCGGACGGTGCCGTGATGTGGGAGGCCACCGCGACCCTCTGGTTGAGTGACCTGCACCTCGGCAAGGCCGCCCATTTCCGGAAGCACGGCGTGCCCATCGGATCGGAACCCACGTTGGCTACACTGCACCGACTGCGGCAGCAGTTGATGCGGTGGGCGCCCCGGCGGGTTTTGCTGCTCGGCGACCTGTTCCACAGCGACATCAACCGCGAGTGGATTCCTTTTGCCGGCTTGTGCGAGGAATTCGTCGGATTGGAGTGGGTTCTCGTGAGGGGCAACCACGATCTGATTCCGCGGGCGCTGCTCGATGAGTCAGGAATTGTGCAGGTGGATCGATTGGATGACGGGCCCTTCACCTTCACCCACGATCCTGCGGACCTCGCTGCAGATTTCGGCTACCACGTCTGCGGCCACGTTCATCCCGGCATCCGGTTGCGCGGTGCGGGGCGCCAATCGCTCAGGGTGCGGTGCTTCCATTTTGCGCAACGGCAGGCTGTGATGCCCGCTTACGGCGCATTCACGGGGATGCACGCGATAGAACCGGTGAGGACCGATCGGATCTACGCCATGACGGGCGAGGCTGTCATCGAGGTGTGAGGGTGTCGTTCACTGGCAGGGTGTGCCGTAGCTCGACAGGATTTCCAGAATGTCGGATGCGGCAGTGAGGCCATCACCGTTGATGTCGGTGGGGCAGTCATTGCTCAAAGCGAAGGCGCAACTGCCATCGTCCACATTGGCGGAGACCATGAAATTTTCTGCTGTCGGGTAGGTGCAGCCGGGGTACAGGCATTCTCCATCGTCTGTTGCGAGGCCATTGAAGTTGGCTGCATTGAAGTCAGTACACCCCACGATTTCGTCTTCATCGCAAACCCCATCGCCATCCGAATCAAAGGTGCATTGTCCCTCACAATTGAGGCCTGCCGCGGGATATGTGCAGGATCCATCATCATAGGTGACACTGGCATCATAGTTACATGCGGCGGCGTCCATGCATCCGCAGGGAGGCGCGACGAACAGCGGTGTGATCAGGATGGGGGAGCTGGCACCCGCTGGAATGACGGTTACATTCAGGCTGCCTTCAATGGGGATTGCCGTTGTGAATTGACCCAACAACACCTTGAGATCGCTGCCAGCCAATCCGTTTGTCCCTGAATCGGAAATGCTCCAGCCGTCATTGGAAACGCCACCGATGAACAGGTCTTCTCCCAGCTCGAACAGGTTTGCCCAAAGTCCGCTTGTGGCTTCGATGATGGATTCACCAGGTCCCGGTGAAGGGTGGTCAAGGCCAATGGTGAGCCAGGAGTCCAACGCGACCTCGGCCATGTTTGCAAATGCACTCGAGTCGATATCCGATATGGTGAGGCCACCGTTGGGTGATTGGTAGAATCCACTTTCCGAGCTGATGAAAGTGGAGTTGCCATAGCTGCCACTGACGCCGGTGACCCTGTCTCCTGCATCCGGACAGGTCAGGTATATCCGGAATGTGGTCAATCCGGGCAGCCCTGCCGTCTCGGTTCCCAATCCAGCGAAGCGTTCTACTTCTACGCTGTATCCTGCTTCAGCCCCATAAATACTGTAGCAACAGTAGACACAGCTGCCATCGTTGTCGGTCGCCGCTGGATCGAAATTGCAGCTGATTGGATCATCACATCCGGATATTTCATCAGCCTCGCAGACGCCGTCTCCGTCTGTATCGAGATAGCAGTTTCCGTTGCAGTCAAGCGGATAGAATGGAAAGGTGCAACTGCAATCGTCGTCTGTAGCGGTGGAATCATAATTGCAGGCCCGGTCATCGGTACAACCTCCAATTTCAAGTTCGTCACAGATGCCATCGCCATCGAAGTCGTTCAAGCATTGACCGTCACAATCGAGGAAGGGTTCGGGAAAAATGCAGGTGGCATCGTCATAGCAAGGGGATGAGGCCACATAGTTGCATGCTGCCTCTAAACTGCAGCCCGGATATATGCAGCTGCCGTTGTCTGTGATGGCAGTAGAGAGGAAGTTGCAGGCTCCGGGATCCGTGCATCCAACCAGAGGGTCATAGACACCGTAGAAAACGACGGGATCGGAAAGGCTACCCAGGATGCCGTTTGCTACGAAATCGACCTCATCGAGGCATCCTGGCAGACTGTCAAGCTCGGCATCCCAGACACGCACTTCCAATCCCGGCTCGGATGCAACGTTGGAGTATACAAGAATCAGCCCGGTATAGTAACCCGTCGTAGCCTGGAAGTCAGTAATGCCCCATCCTCGGCAGGTGCCACTGGCATCGAAAATGGCTGCTGCATTGCCATTTTCTGCTCCGACCAATCCATCGACCGCTACAGTGAAAGTCAGCGTCATGCTGAATTCAAAGGCACTGGGCGTAACAATCCAGTCTTCCGGCTGGGCATTGGCGCCCAACTGGAATGAGACGGCCAGGAACAGCGTCACGGACTGTACCCAACCAGGCGCAATCAATTTGGTCATACTTTACAAGGTACGACCTATCCGCTACCCCCTGTGAATCAGTTGATTTCCAGCGTGAAGTTGCCCTTGAGGGTCTGCTCGAAGCCGACGAGTTCGCCATTCTGCTCGCGGCGCATCAGGAAATCGATGGTGACGGACTCCTCGCCGCCGGAAAGCGGGGCGGGCAGGACGCTCGCCACACCGTTGGTGATGCGGAAAGTCTGCGTTGTGTCGAAGGCCACGTTGAAGTTGGTTTCATCCACCTGCGTGAAGGCGCCATCCAAGGGGTAGAAGAGGTTGCCCTGCTGCACGTTCGGGACGTCCAGGATCAGGCTGACGGCGTGTTCCTCGGTCTCGTCCGCAGTGCGCGCGTCGGCCGTCACGAAGTAGCGGCGGGAGAAGAGGCTGTCCTCCTGCTGCAGGTAGACGAATTCCGCGCCCAGTACTTCCATGGAGTCCCCGTCCATGATGAGGGTGCCGCAGTCGCAGCGGTACACCGGGGGAACGTAGTCTTCCGACTTGGAACAGGCCGACAGAAGGAGGATCACGGCGGCCGGGAGGAGCAGGGCGTGGATGCGCTTCATGGTTTTCGTCAGTTGGATCGTGACCGGGTCAGGGAACCGCGGGGTAGCGAAGGTAGGGACTTCGCTCTTCCATGAAGTGAACGCGCTGAAGGTCCCAAAGGTTGGTCAGGCTGTCGAGCGGTTGGTGCCGGTCGAGGGCCTGGCGCAGACCGGGGTCACCTGCCAACTGGTCAAAGAACTCAGGCCGGTCGATGAAGGGGCTCTGGTCGCCCGCAGGCGTGTTTTCCCAAGCCTGGAGCAATTCGGTCAGGACTTCGGGGTGGAATTGGTCGTCCGTCCCGGAAGCCAGCCAACTGCCATGTCGGCGCAAGAGGTTGAAGCCTGTGCATTCCTGCCCGGCATGTTTGGGGTAGCGGGAAGCGGCATTGGGTTCTGGCGTGAACCGGATGGGGCCCCGGATGAGGCCGGGGAACCCCACCTGTGTGAAGGGGGCCGAGGTGCCGCGTCCCACGCTGGCGATGGTCGCTTCGAGCAGGACGAGGTGGGGGTACAGGTTGACGGCCTCCGGCGTGGGCAGGTTGGGGCTGGGAGCCAACGGTGCATTCCAATGGCTGCGCCGCGTCCAGCCCGCACAGGGGACGACCGTGAGGTCACATTGCAGGCCTTTGGAGGGCGTTGCCGAGTAGCCGCCACCCAGCCAGCCTTCTGCGTTGGCCATGAGGGCGAGTTCGCCGAGCGTCATGCCGTGGGCGAGGGGAATGGGCAGGAACCCTACGAAGGAGCGCACCTCGGCCGTGTCGAGCACGGGACCGCCGACGAGGTGTCCATTCGGGTTGGGACGGTCCAGGACGATGAGCGGGATGCCTTGCTCTGCACAGGCTTCCATGACCAGCATGAGCGTGGAGAGGTAGGTGTAGCACCGCACGCCCACATCCTGTATGTCGAACAGGATGACGTCGAGTCCGGCCAGCTGTGCCGCGGTCGGCTTCTTGTGGGTGCCGTAGAGGCTGTGGACGGGGATGCCGGTGTCCGGATCCGTGCCGTCCGGAGCGTGGGCGCCATCGGGCAGGTCACCGCGGAAGCCGTGCTCGGGCCCAAAGGCTGCCCGGATGTCGACGCCGAGGGCCAGGAGGGTGTCGATGAGGTGTACCGCTGTTCCCCCTGAAGCCGCCAAAGCGGCCGTGTGGTTGCAGACGACTCCGACCCGCTGGTTTTCGACCACCGGCAGGTATTCTTCGAACCGTGCGTCGCCGGGGACGACCTGTGCCGATCCGGTGGTGGCCGAAACGCACAGGAGGAGGAGGATGAAAGCCGGTCCGCGCATCGTGGCAAATTAACGCGCCCGCTACCTTGCATCGCATGTCCGAACGTCCCCGTTCCGCCGTCCGGTTCCTCGCGCGCCGGATGACCGTCGATCCGACGGGGAAGGGCATTGCCCGTCCGGTGGTCCGTATGGCCGAGGGCGGCGTGGCCATCGGTGTGGCCCTCATCATCCTTTCGCTGGCCATCGTGCAGGGTTTCCAACGCGATGTGCGTGAGCTCGTGGTGGGGTTCGGCGCCCACCTCAGGGTGGTGGCCGCGGACCAGGGCCGGGCGCAGGGTACGGACCGCGTGGCGTGGGATGCGGTGGATACGGCGGTGCTGAGGGCCATTCCTGGGGTCAGGCATGTGCAGTCCTTTGCGCAGGTGCCGGCCATTCTGGAGACGGCGGAGGAGGTGGAGGGTGTGATCGTGAAGGGGCTCGGTTCCGATGTGGGCCCGGAATTCCTCGCCTCGGCGTTGCGGCAGGGTCGGCTGCCCGACTTCAGTCCGGATGGTTCGGATTTCGAGCTGTTGATTTCCGAAGTCCATGCGCGTGAATTGGGACTCGGGGTGGACAGCCGGGTCCGACTGCTGCTGGCCGATGCGCGGGGCGAGATCCGGCCACGGGTGTTCTCGGTGGTCGGGGTCTACGCGACGGGACTGCAGGAGTTCGATGCCGAATTCGTGTTTTGCGGCATGCATCACCTGCAGGATTTGAGCGGCTGGGGCATCACGGCGCGGGTGCGCATTTCGGACCGTATGGTGGATGACCTGCCGGGGTTGCGCTACGCCGAAGTCGCTGCGACCGGAGGGCTGGATCGCCTGCGCTATGCGTGGTCCGGAGTCGATTGGAAGGGTAAGGGTCCCCACCCGCTCGAAGGACGCGGGGCGGCTCGGGTGGTGGTGTCCGATGGTGGGATGACCGCGCCGGATACGGCGTGGGTCGAATGGGATGAACGCCAAGGGGCGGAGACACAGATCCCCCCGACCGTGCGCACCGCTGGAGGGAGCAGTGACCGCTATGTGGGCGGCTTCGAGCTGCGCGTGGAGGATTACGGCGCCCTGTGGACGGTGGCCGACAGCGTCTTCTTTTCGGTGCCCTATGACCTCGATGTGCGCAGCGTGGTGGACGACCATCCCGAGATGTTCCAATGGTTGGCCATGCTGGATCTGAATGTGGAGCTCATCATCGGATTGATGGTGCTGATCGCCATCCTCAACATGGCTTCTGCGCTGTTGCTGCTCATGCTCGAGCGCACCCGGTCCATTGGGTTGCTGAAGGCCTTGGGCATGGTGGATGGTCCCCTGATGGGGGTCTTCGTGCGGTTGGCCGTGCGCATCCTGTTGCGCGGGCTTGCATGGGGCAATGCCCTGGGTTTCGGCTTGGCGCTGTTGCAGCAGCAGACCGGGCTCGTTACCCTTGACGCGCGGAGCTATTACCTCTCCGTGGTGCCCATTGAACTGAACCTCGGCACCATCGCTGCGATCGAGCTGGGCATCCTTGCGGTGTGCGGCCTGGCGATGTTCGTTCCGGCCCGGTATATCTCGCGGCTCGACCCCGTGGAATCCCTGCGTTTCGATTGAACCACCCGGTATCTTTAACCCACCAGCACCTGACCCATGATCATCCACGAGAACATCCTAGGCGCCATCGGCAACACGCCCATGATCCGTATGAACAAGGTCGCCGCGGATTTCCCCTGCCCCGTCCTCGCCAAGGTGGAGTACTTCAATCCCGGCCACAGCGTCAAGGACCGAATGGCCCTCGGCATGATCGAGGCGGCGGAGCGCAACGGACAGCTCAAGCCCGGCGGTACCGTCATCGAGTGCACGAGTGGCAACACCGGCATGGGCCTCGCGCTGGCCTGCGCGGTGAAGGGCTACAAGCTCATCTGCACGACCAGCGACAAGCAGTCCAAGGAAAAGATCGACATACTGCGGGCGGTCGGGGCTGAGGTGCATGTGTGCCCGACCAATGTGGAGCCCGACCACCCCGACAGCTACTACAGCGTGGCGGAGCGCCTGCACAAGGAGACGCCCAACAGCGTCTGGTGCAACCAATACGACAACCTCGCCAACCGACAGGCGCACTACGAGACCACCGGTCCGGAGATCTGGAAGCAGACCGGCGGTATGATCACCCACTTCTGTACGGGTGTGGGCACGGGCGGTACCATCAGCGGCACGGCTCAATACCTCAAGGAGAAGAATCCCGACATCCAGATCTGGGGCATTGATTCCTACGGATCGGTCTTCAAGAAGTACCACGAGACGGGGGAGTTCGACGACAACGAGATCTACCCCTACATCACGGAAGGCATCGGCGAGGACATCCTGCCGGCCAACGTCGACTTCGACATCATCGACCGCTTCGAGAAGGTGACCGACAAGGACGGTGCCCTCGCGGCCCGGCAGCTTGCCCGTGAGGAGGGCCTCTTTCTCGGCTACAGCTGCGGTTCAGCTTTTCAGGGATTGCGCCAGCTCAAGGATGAGCTCAAGCCCACGGACCTGGCCGTAGTGCTCTTCCACGACCACGGCTCACGCTACGTGGGCAAGGTCTACAACGACGACTGGATGCGCGAGCAGGGCTGGCTCGACTGAATTTCAGCCTTTCACACGCCGCATTTCAGAGGGAGCGCATCTGCTCCTTGACGGCGTGCTTGTAGGAGGCGCTGATGGCGAATTCCTGCTCGCCGATGCGCAACACGTGGCTGTCGAACTGGGATACTTTCCGCAGGTTGACGGCGATGCTGCGGTGCACGCGGATGATGCCGTGGGGCTCCAGTTCATCCACGAGTTGTGACAGCGCGCGCCGGGTCACCTTCTTTCCCTCGGTGGTATGGATTTCCGTGTAGACATGGGCGCTTTTCAGGTAGAGGATGTCGGCGATCTCCACGCGCTCCCATTGTCCGCCGACGTTCACGAAGATGTGGTCAGTCGAACCGGTTGGGGTTTTGCTGATCGCAGGGGCCTTGACCTCCGGTTTCTTCATCGCCGAAGCGACGGCGATGGCCGCCTTCAGCTCGTTTTTCTGGAAGGGCTTGACGATGAAGCCCGAGGGATGGACATCGCCCACATCGGCCAGGGTCCGATCGTCCGTGTAGGCTGTAAGGAAGACATAGGGGAACTCGAAGTGCGCATCGATGTGGCGTGCCAGCACCACGCCGTTATCTCCTTCCTCGAGCCGGATGTCGAGAAAGGCCATGTCCACTTCGTGTTCGGCCAGCAGTTTCTTCGCTTCGGCCTCATTGGAGACGGGCTGGTAGGGGGCATGTCCCAGTGCGGTGAGGTGCATGTGGATGCTCTCGGCGATGATGGCATCGTCCTCCACGATGAGGATGCGCTGTTTTCCGTTGTCGATCATCAGGAACCCGAAGTAAGGATGGAAAGGGGAATGGATGGCATGTGCATGTTCTCACTTCATCGATTCTCGTTCTCAAAGGGGCATTCGAGTGCGATGTTCCAATGTGATCGGTCCTCGTTCTTCCATTCGATGCGGCCCTTGAGCTGTTTGGTGAGGCGGAGGATGAGTCGCATGCCGAGTGAGCTGCTCTCCTCGGGCAGCAGGTCATCGGGGAGGCCGTGGCCATTGTCGGCGTAACTGAGGGTCAATGTACCGGGGTTGGTTTCCCGCCATCCAATGACCACTTCCAGTTCGCCGCTTTCCGGATGGGCGTGTTGCAGGCTGTTGGTCAGCAGCTCGTTGAGCAGGAGACCAAAGGGCTGGGCTTGTTCAATGTCCAACATGATGGCGTCGCCGGAGAGCTTCCATTGAACCTTGTTGTCTTCCTCGAGAAAGGCCTGTTCCACGCGCTGTACATACTCGCTGATGAAGTCGTGCAGGCTGATGCGCCTCGAATCGCTGTCGAGATAGAGGTGCTGGTGCACCAGGGAGATGGACTCGATGCGCGACCGACCTGCATTCAGCGCACTCCGCGTGGCTGTGGACGTTTCCCGCGCAGCCTGCAGGTCAAGCAGGCTGCTGATGATCTGGAGGTTGTTCTTGACGCGGTGGTGGACCTCCTTGAGGTAGGTTTCCTGCAATTGAAGGGCTTCTTGGAGGGTCTGTGTCCGTTCGGCGACCATGTTCTCCAGGAGCTGGGTGTTCTTTCTCAGGTTGCGCAGCCTGATGAAGACGACGAGCCAGATGAGCAGACCGAAAGCGGTGATGATGGAGATCAGCCGAACCGGATTCTGGTACCAAGGCCGGAAAACCTCGATGGGAATGGCCAGCCCAGATTCGATCCAAGTGGTACCGCGCAGCCGGTGTTGAATTTCGATGGTGGTGTTGCCGGAGGGCAATCCACTGATGTTGATCTCCGGTTCATCGATGGGGAACCACTCTGATGTGGATTCCGCATTGCTGATTGTGCGGTATCTGAACCTTTGGGGAACCCCCGAATAGTCGAGGAGGGCAAATTTGACGGCGATGAAGTCGTCGTCCGGTTCCATGGCCAATTGCCCGGATTCACTGAATGGCCGGGTCACATCCACCACCTTGCCGAGGCTGGCCTTGTGCTGGAGCAGGGAGGTGATGATCAAAGGAGCGTTGCCCGTTGCATGGCTGCTGAAACGGGCAGGATCGAATTGGACGATGCCATCGATGGTGCTGAAATACACCGAGCCGCTGGGACCGCAATGCAGGCCCGTCCTGTTGAATTCCGTTTCGTGCAGTCCGTCTCCGCGGCCGTACAGTTTGACATCACCCGTCTCCCTTTCCAAGCTGAACAGACCGTTGTCCGAGCTGAACCACAGCAGGCCTTGACTGTCCTCCACACCCCCATAAATCGTGGTGGAGGGCAACCCCATGTCGATGCCCCAGACGGTCGTGGTTCGGGTTTCGGGGTTCCAATGCAGGAGCCCCCTCGAGGCGGTGCCGATCCAATGTTCACCGTGACTGTCGATGAGGCGGTGGTGGGCTTCCATCACTTCGGGTGCACCGGATTGGATTTCGTGCCACCTTTTCCACTGCATCCCCTCTACAAGGCCATGGATGCCGGTGGAGCTGGTGACCCACAGGGTGTCATGGATGTCTTCGATCTGATAGACGTTGCCGAGCGGACCGTCGGTATGGGTCCCGTATTCCGAGATGTCTTTCGACTCAGCGTCCACGAACCAGACCGTCTCACCTCCGAGCAGCCATTCATGGGGTCCCAGCCTGTGCAGGTCCCAAATGGTGGTGGGCAATTCGGTGTCGAGGATGGGTGACAGGTTGCCGTCCTCTTCCAGCAGGTGCAATCCCTCTATGCTCGCCATGAAAAGGCTGTCGTTCTCATAATGCAAGCCCGCGCCCCGTCCCCGTTCGTCCACCAGAAACCGGTCCTCGTCGCCCACATGAAGTCGAATGCCGCTTCCATTGGTCACGAAGACAAAGGAATCCACCCCCAGTTCGACGATGCCCCGGCATCCCGTCAGCCCGATGGTCGGACCGGATTCATCCACGGGGCCTTCTGCACCGGCTACGCTGAAGACGGAGGAGAATTGCATGGGCTCGGTCTGTATGAGGTCGAGGCCCTTGCAGCTGCCGACCCAGACCTGCCGGGCATTTGCGAAGTGTACCGCATTGATCAGGGAACCAAACTGTGGATTCTCGCTGACGATACCCTTGTAAAGCAAGTGTCCTTGTTGGTCCACTACGGTGAGGCGATCGTCGTGGAAGCACCACATGTTTCCGTTCCACGGATTGGTGCTGTAGAACATCCTGTGCTGGAGCGCTGGGCAGGGGAACCCGAACCACTCTTCCCAATGGCCCATGTTGCTCAAGGTGCCATCAGGTGATTGGCAGACGAGTGTCCCTTTCGGAAAGGCGCTTTTCTTCATGGTGAAGAACCAAAGACCGGTGGAGTCGAAGCGTTGGATGAAGGGGCGGCTTTCTCCCTGGGCCGGGGGGACATTCAGAAATTCAGTCGATTGGAACTGGTGACACGAATCACCCTCCAAATAGAGCAGGTTCGTAAGGCCTTCGTGGGTGCGATAGGCCAATGAGGGGGCCTCTGCATGGTTGTGCCAGATGTGCCAGGGTCGGGTGGGAACGTGAGCAAATGGCCGCGTGAAGGGCTGGTCAACCTGGAAGAGGATCATGGAATCGGCCGGATCGTTGATCAAACGGAATTCTACGGCACGGCCATCCATGTCCATGCGTGCCTTGCGGATGGGATTCTGGATTTCGGGAAGGGCTGCACGATCCGGGTCCAATGGCAGGAAGCCGATGAGGGTGTCGTTTTCCTGAAAGGCCCAGTTCTGGGCCAATGTGATCAGAAATAGGCTGTCCGTCGGGGCGGAAAAGCCGATGATGAGCTGGGCCACCCGTTGTTCGGGCTGGACCATGTCCGCGAAGAGGTGGGATTCGAATCGGCGCCCATCAAATCTGTCCAGTCCTTTCGAGGTCGCAAGCCAGATGAAGCCGTTGGCATCCTGGGCGATGTGGTAGACACAATTGCTGGACAGACCGTCCAATGCTGAATACCGCTTCTGGGTCAGAATGAGCGGCTTGCTGAACCCTTCAGAGGTGCCTTGGGCGTGCGGTTGTCCATGCCCAGTGGAGGACAACAGGATCAGGAAGCTCAGCAGAAGCGCGCGCACCTCCTAAAGATAGCGCCGTAGCGCATGGGGCTCAGCGGGCGAAGGCGAGGACGGTGTCGCGGATGATGGCGACACACTCGTCGAGTTGCTCTGCGGTCATCACCAGCGGGGGGGCGAAGCGGATGATGTTGCCGTGGGTGGGTTTGGCGATCAGGCCGTTGTCCTTCATGGCCACGCACAGGTCCCAAGCCGTGCTGCTGTCCGGCGTGTCGTTGATGACGATGGC
>CALKUW010000363.1 GCA_937996585.1 uncultured Flavobacteriales bacterium | reverse complement strand
TACGGTGAACTCGAAGCAGGTGAACACCTGAGCGATCGGGG
Source organism: uncultured Flavobacteriales bacterium (assembly GCA_937996585.1). Taxonomy (GTDB): domain Bacteria; phylum Bacteroidota; class Bacteroidia; order Flavobacteriales_D; family Sanyastnellaceae; genus UBA8752. Next base: position 2,959 of record CALKUW010000363.1, on the reverse strand, counting down.
TTGGGCCGCTGCGTATGCTGCCGTGGAGGCCCCGGAGGGCATACCCGGATTCACCCTGCACTTGGAGGGCTGCGCACCCATGCCCGTCCGGTGGCGGATGCCGGGCAGCCACAATGCGGCCAATGCCACGGCGGCCGCCTACCTCGCCCTGCAGGCCGGCGTAGATCCGTCGTGCCTCGCCGAGGCCCTCGGCAGTTTTCCCGGCGTGGCCCGCAGGTTCGAAGTCCGCCACACCTCGGATCAGCATGTCATCGTGGACGACTATGCCCACCACCCGAGCGAGATCAGCGGCACCATCGCCGCTGCGCGCCTCGCCTATCCCGGCCGTCACATCACCGGCGTTTTCCAGCCCCACCTCTACAGCCGCACCCGCGACTTCATGACGGAATTCGCCCGGGCCCTCAGTGCACTTGACGCCTGCATCCTGCTCCCGATCTACGCGGCGCGCGAGACGCCCATGCCGGGTGTGGATGCACAAGGCATTGGGGAAAAGATGGCCGGGTGCCCGGTGAAATGCCCACCGGAAAACCGCTTTTTGGATGTTCTGGAAGAACTGGACCCGGACGTGCTCCTCTTCATGGGAGCAGGGGACCTCGATCAGTGGATCGACCCCGCCTGGGCCCGTTTGGAAGGCGAAACGAACCCACCCCGAATCGAATCTCCGTGAGCAACAGGAATACCATATCCGAACGCGGCACCGGTCAGGTACCGGGGTGGAGCAGGAAAAAGGCCCTGTTGACTCTCCTGCTGTTGGTTCCGGCCGTGCTCGTCTTCACTGCGGCGGACCGGTCCGCCGAGGCGATACCGTGTCGGGCACTTGAGATTGAAGTGGACCAGATCGACGGCATGTACTTCGTGGATGCCCCGACCTTGCACGCCTTCGTCACCGAGCGGTTCAACCTCATTGACCAGCCCATCGCGACGCTGCCCCTGGGGGCCCTCCACGACGCCATCATGGCCCAGCACGGGGTCGCTGAATGCAAGATCGAGCCCACCCTTGGCGGAGCACTGCGCATCACCGTAGGCCAGCAGCGGCCCATCGCCCGCATCTGGAGCGGCGACACCGTCCAATACATGGACGACCAGGGCAGGTCCCTGCCGTTGTCCCCCCGGTACACCGCCGATGTGCCCATCGTCCATGCCCCGGATTTCGCATCGGCCGCCGCCGCGCGCCCCCTCATCGACCACATGGACAAAACACCATTCTGGAACGACTTCATCGACCAGATCGAATTGGACACCGACGGGGCCATCAGCTTCCGTCCCCGCATCGCGGACGTGCGGGTCGAGCTCGGCATACCCGACACCAGCGCATCCAGACTCGACGACCAACTCGAGCGGCTCTTCACCTTCTACAAGGAACTCATCCAACGCGGCGACCTGCGACAATACAGGACCATCAGCCTCCAGTACGACGGACAGCTCGTCGCCGCCAAGTAAGCATCCACCCCATTCACCCCCACCATGGAAAATCCCAACCACCACCAGGACATCGTCGTCGGCCTCGACATCGGTACCACCAAGATTGCGTGCATCGTAGGACAGAAGAACGCCCACGGCAAACTCGAGATCATCGGCTATGGCAAAAGCGAGTCCATCGGGGTCACGCGCGGTGTGGTGGCGAACATCGAGCACACGGTCCAGTCCATCCGCACCGCTGTTGAAGCGGCGGAAAAGTCCGCCAACGTCAAGATTGAGGTGGTCAATGTGGGCATTGCCGGGCAGCACATCAAGAGCCTGCAGCACCGCGGGCAGATCATCCGCACCGAGACCGATGAGGAGATCACCCGTGCAGACGTACAGCAACTCATCGAGGACATGCGCAAACTCAAGGTCCTTCCGGGTGAGGAGATCCTGCACGTCCTGCCGCAGGAGTTCACGGTGGATGGCGAACCGGGGATCAAGGAGCCGGTGGGCCACACGGGGGTGCGGCTCGAAGCCAACTTCCACATCATCACCGGCCAGACTTCGGCCGCCAAGAACATCTACCGCTGCATCAAGCGGGCAGGGCTGCAGGTGGACCAGCTCATCCTCGAACCCATCGCCTCCAGCTGCGCGGTGCTGAGCGAGGAGGAGAAGGAAGCCGGCGTCGCCCTCGTGGACATCGGCGGCGGCACCACGGACATCGCCATCTTCCAGGAAGGCATCATCCGCCACACGGCTGTCATCCCCTTCGGAGGCAACGCCATCACGGATGACATCAAACAAGGCTGTGGTGTTTTGAAGAAGCACGCCGAGGCACTCAAGAACAAGTTTGGTTCTGCCTTGGAACAGGAGATGGCCGAGGACGAGATCGTCGTCATCCCAGGATTGTCGGGACGCCAGCCCAAGGAGGTATCGCGGCGCAACATCGCCGGCATCATCCAGGCGCGCATGTCGGAGATCATCGAACACGTCCACTATGAAATCAAGAACAGCGGACTCGAGCGCGAGCTCATCGGCGGCATCGTGGTCACCGGTGGTGGAAGCCAACTCCGCCACGTCCGCCAATTGTTCGAATACGTGACGACGATGGACTGCCGGATCGGGTTCCCCAACACCCACCTCGCCCAAGCTCCGGATCGCAGCCTGACCGCCCCCATCTACGCGACGGGCATCGGCCTGGTCCTCCTCGGATTCGAGCAGGGCAACGAAGGCGAGTACGAGGACACCCGTCAGAAGGAAAGCAAGGAAACCATGGCCGGGCCGCGACGCTTCCTGCAGAAAATCAAGGACTTCTTCGAAGAAGAGCTTCCGGAATAATCCGCGGACGCCAACCGTACAAATCCTGTTTTCAACGAAGGAACCGTGGAAGGAAAGACGACATGCCCCACCGAATGCGTGGGATATCGACCGTTCTTGGCACGCACCTGCGCGAAGCGTGGGTGAACCGTTGAAGCACACCTGAACCCCATCCCCCGAGGAACAAGCAGATGGAATTTCAAATCCCCAAAGTCTCAGGCTCTCCCATCAAGGTCAT
>CALKUW010000362.1 GCA_937996585.1 uncultured Flavobacteriales bacterium | reverse complement strand
GGGGTTGCTGGCTTGAAGGCCAAGTTGTGCGAGGTGGGCTTTCATCGTTGCGCGTGTCAGTTGTGGCGCGAAGGTACTTTCTGACCGGCTGAGCCGCTTGTTTGGTTTAGTTCGTTGATTGTTAGTGTTTTATGGTTTTGCCTTTTCTCGATGCCTCCGGATGCAAGTGTCGGTGGCGTGAGAAAGTGGCTTAGAAGTGTCCTGAGCGCTTTTTGCGTTGTTCCACGTGGAACAATCAGCGACCGAGGTAGACCATGAGGACGGCAACGTCCGATGCTGATACGCCGCTGATTTTGCTGGCTGCTCCAAGGGTGTTCGGGCGCTGCTCCGAGAGTTTTTGTCTAGCCTCAGTGCTAAGGGAGGTCATTCTGTTGTATTCCATATCCTCGGGAAGGGCCAGGTTGTGCATGGAGCGCATGCGCTCTGCTTGCGCTTGCTCTTTTTCGATGTAGCCTTTGTACTTGATGCCGGTTTCAATATGCTCGAGCCAGTGTGTTGGTGTTTCGGCAAAGGCAGCTGAAAGGGTTGGTGAAGCTTGAACCATATCCTCAAGTTTGACTTGTGGTCGCGACAAAACCTGGTGCCATCGGGTTTTCTGCTTGAGAGGTGCGGACTGCTTTCGTTCCAGTGTGGTATTGATCTCTGAGGGGTCTGCACTTTCGTGGTGCAGGTGGTGATTGAGATTCTTGAGGTGTTCCTGCTTGGTTGAGAAGTGGGCCCAGTCGTCATCGTTGATGAGCCCGATGTTCCTTCCCGTTGGGGTCAACCTTTGGTCTGCATTGTCTTGCCGCAAGAGGATCCTGTACTCTGCCCTGCTCGTAAACATTCTATATGGTTCATCCGTCCCTTTTGTCACAAGATCATCGATGAGCACGCCTATGTAGGCTTCTTCTCTGCCGAGGATGAATGGTTCTTTTTCGTTGAGTTTGTGGTGGCAATTGATGCCTGCCATTAGCCCTTGGCATGCGGCCTCTTCGTAGCCTGTTGTTCCGTTGATCTGTCCTGCGAAATAGAGGTTTTGAAGGTGTTTTGTCTCGAGGGTGTGGTGTAGCTGCGTCGGGGGGAAGTAGTCATACTCAACTGCATATCCCGGGCGGAACATTCTTGCGTTCTCCAGGCCGGGAATCTTTCGCATGGCTTGAAGCTGTACTTCTTTGGGGAGGGATGTAGAGAAGCCGTTGATGTAGGTCTCTATGGTGTTTCGGCCCTCTGGTTCTATGAAGATTTGGTGGCGGTCCTTGTCGGCGAACCGATGGATCTTGTCTTCAATGGATGGGCAATAGCGTGGTCCTTTGCCCTGGATGGCGCCAGAAAAGAGGGGGCTGCGGTCAAGTGCGTTGCCTAGAATATTGTGCACCTCCGGGTTGGTGAAGGTGATGTGGCAGTCCTGTTGAGGTGTGAGGTTGGGCTGTTCGAAGTAGCTGAAGGCTTCATTGGTGGGCTCGCCTGGCTGTGGTTCGGTTTTGCTGTAGTCAATGCTTCGCCCGTCTACCCTGGGGGGGGTTCCTGTTTTCATCCGGCCCGTGATGAAGCCGTGTTCTGCCAGTTGTGCGGTGATGCCTTCTGCGGCTCTCTCACCTGATCTTCCTCCTGAGAATTGTTGGGTTCCCAGGTGTATTCTGCCTTGGAGAAAGGTTCCGGATGTAAGTACGGTTTTGGATCCTCGGATTTCTATGCCCAGTTGGGTTTTGACGCCATTGACTTGGTTGCCGTCAATGATGAGGCTTGTTACCATGTCTTGCCACAGGTGGATGTTGGGGTTGTTTTCTATGGTGTTGCGCCATTCTTGTGCGAATGCGTGGCGGTCGTTTTGCGTTCTGGGGGACCACATGGCAGCGCCTTTGGATCGGTTCAGCATGCGGAATTGAATGGCGCTTCGGTCGGATATGCGCCCACTCATGCCGCCGAGAGCGTCAATTTCTCGGAGGATTTGTCCTTTGGCGACACCACCCATGGCGGGGTTGCAGCTCATGGCACCAATGGTGCCTAGGTTCATGCTGATGAGCAGTGTCTTGGATCCTAGTGTAGCTGCAGCGTGTGCCGCTTCGTTGCCTGCGTGTCCAGCGCCGACGACGATGACGTCATAGTATTCAAGCATGGGAGTGTTCCACGTGGAACAATGATGGGTTAGGGACTAAACCTCCGGCGAATCCAGCGGTTCTCTGCCTGTCGCATTTCTTCACGATGTTCATCGGTATCATCACGGTATCCGATGAGGTGCAGAATGCCATGTGCCATGACGCGTGCGAGCTCGTGTTGCGGAGATTGTTTCTGGGTTCGCGCGTTATCACGTACCCGGTCAATGGAGATGAGAATGTCTCCAGATATGCCGTTTGAGGAATGTCCTGGAAAGGTGAGAATGTCGGTGTAGTAGTCGTGATCCAGGAATTGTCGGTTGGCCTTGAGCATGTGCTCATCACTGCAGAACAGGTAGTGAACTCCTTGGATTTTAGCACTGTGCTCGGCTGCACATTCTGTCAGCCACTTCTTCGTCAATCCACTGTCCCGCATCCGGAAGGTGGGATGCTGGGAGTGGAACGTAATGGCTTGTTGGGCCATCAGCCTGCGTTCTGCGGCGCAGGAATCGCGTTCTCGAAGGTGAGGATGGCGACCCGGCCGAGCTCTTCGAAGGTGCACTGATCCGCCAGTTGGCGCATGAGGAACACGCCCCGACCATTGGGCTTTTCGATGTTCTCGGGAGAGGTCGGGTCGGGGATGTTCTCGTAGTCGAATCCGGGGCCTTCATCCGTGATGCGGAATTGTAATTCCGTACCATCGACTTGTACCTGGACGTCCACCATCTTGTTGGTATCCAGTTTGTTGCCGTGCACAATGGCGTTGTTGACCGCCTCGGTCATGGCGATGAGGATTTCTCCGTAATGCGTCTCTTCGACACCGAATTCCTCGCAGATGTCGTTGATCAGGCCTTCGACCTCGGTAATGCCTTCCATTCGGGAGGCGATGTGCAATTGCCGCTGTGTGGACATGATGGTGCTTCACTCCCGTTCCGGGGAGTCCAAAGTATTGAAATAATCGTTGACCTTCTCCTTGTAGTAGGGGTTGAGGTCGGCCGGTACAGTCCTGAGGAGCTCGATTTCCTGTGCCTTTCTCCGTTCGTATTCCTCAAGGCTAGGTGGTGTGTCGCGTTGGGTGTCCTGTGCCGTGCGGGACTCGCGTTCTTCTTTTTCGCCCCTGACACGCTCCGCATTTTCTGCCTGGAGCAGTCTCGTGAGAATGTCCTGCTGCCGGTCCAGGGAAAGCTGGTCCAGTTCGCCATTGACGATGTCCCTTTCGAGTTCTTCCATCTCCTTGGCAATGTCATTGAGGCCGTTCCCCTGTCCTGAGCCGTCCTCATTGAGTTGATTGCCAAGTTCTTGGGTCATCTGTCGGATCGCTGCTTGCTGGGCGGCCATCTGCGCCAGTTCCTTGCTGAGTTGTCGCTTGCCATCCTTGCCTTCGCCCTGGTTGAAGCCCTTCATCTTCTTTTTCATCTGCTCCAGTTGCTTCGTCAGTGACTGTTGCATGCCTTTGATCTGCTTGGCGCTGGGGGAGGGTTTGGATCCGCTTCCTCCGGGTTTCTCACAGTTGCCCGTTCCCGGCTTGTTGCAGCTGGATTGGTTCTGCATCTGTTGCAGAACCTCGTCGAGCAGCAGGGCGAGGTTGTTGAAGGAGGTCATCACGTACTGCTGGTTGCTGGTGATGACGTTGGTCTCCCTGTCCGTAAAACCATCGAGGGCCTGTCCCATGTGGAGGTTGACGAGGTTGATTTCCCGGTTGACGATGGCCTGGAGTTGGGTCACGCGTTTGCTGAGGGCGAACAGGCTGTCCTTCACCATTTCCGCGTCGTCCTTGAGTTTGCGCTGCTCCTGACCGTGGGTGACGTATCGTGGGTCGTCCTTGCGGGTGGTCCCGACGGCCGCCATGAGGTCTTCCTCGTCGAATGAAAGGGTGATGATGTTCTCCAGCAGCGCCCGCAGGGCCTCCATGTCCTCCTCCATCGACTCCTGTTCGCCGGCTTCCATGGAACTCTGCATCTGCTGCGCCATCTGGTCCATCTTCCCTGCGGCGCTCTTCTGCTTCTCCGAGGCCTTCTTTTCCTTGCCGTCTTCGAGGTTTTCACTCGCGTCGTTCATCTCCTGCTGGATTTCCTCCTGGAGGTCTTCCATCATCGGGACGTTGTTGGGGTTCTCCAACTGCTCATTGAGCTTCTCGGCATCCTCCAAAGCCTCCTTGACCTTGTCGAACTCCTTGTTGAGGGAGTCCTGTTTGGCCGCGAGGTCCTCCTCATTCGTCTCTCCTGCTTCCGTTTCCTCCGCGAGCTTTTCCTGCTCTTCTGCAAGCCGCTCAAGGTCGGAGATGGCTTCTTCCATCTTCTGCTCCCATTGCAGTTGCTTGAATTGCTCCAGGGCACGGTCCAGCTCCTGTTCCAGGGACTCCTGGTCCAGGTCCATCTGTTCGAGTTGCTGCTCAATCTGTTCCTTGTCTCCCTCCTCGATCTGCTCCATGAGCTCGCGCAGCTCATCGAACATCTTCTGCAGCTCGTCCGTCATGACGTCGTCCATCAGCCGTTGGAGCTCTTCCTGCTTCTTCTGGATTTCCTCATTGGGGGCATTGAATTCCGCTTGCTGGGCGTCCTTCCGGCGGTTCTGCTCCTGCATTTGCTCCACCTGCTCCTTCAGCGCTTCCTGCTGCTTCAGCAGCTCCTCCAATGCGGCTTTTTCCTCCCAACCAAGCTCTTCCTCTTCCATGAGTTCCCGGCGCAGTTCGCGCATCTGTTCCCGCAAGCGGCGGGCCTCCTCGAGGTTTTCCTCCAATGCTGCCGTCAGTTCGGCGTCCGCACTGTCGAGCTTCTCGGCGAGCTCCTCCTCCGTGGGGGCGGCATAGCGGAAGGTCTTTGACCGGGTCACCTTGGGCCCATTGACCCCGTCATTGTCGCGGATTTCAAACCAGTACTCCACCTCCTGTCCGAGTCCGATTCCGACGTCGGCGAGGTTCCAGAAATGCAGGAAGGCGTCTTCCCTGCCCCGCGGCAGGTCGAGGTTCTGTGTTTCAATGTCGCGCCCCTTGGGCCGCCAGACGAAGCGCAGGTTGCTGAAACCATAGTCGTCTTGCACGATACCGTTGAATGACATCCGCGTCAGAGACAGGCTGTCGGCGATTTCCGCGACCCGAATGGTCGGAGGGCGGTCCTGAATGCTGCGCAGCCGGTAGCGCACGGAGTCGAGGGCATCGACCTCCTTCGACATGGGGAAGAAGGTGTAGACCAGGTCCTTGTCGCTGGTGCGGGAAAAGCTGAAGCGGTTGCTGACGTCCGGGGTGAGCTGGGCGCGTTCGTCACCCCAGGCCAAGCCGAGGGAGGAGGTGTGGCGCGTACCGATTTGGAACGCCAGGCGGCTGCCTTCCGGCACATCCAGATCGCCTTCGTTGCGCTGCTGGTAGGGGGGGAGCCCTGTGTGTGCAGGTGGTTGGATTTCAATGCGCAAGTCCTGCAATTCGGGGCGTGGCAGGACGTTGAGACGCAGGTTCAATGGCGGCGTGGCGGGGGCGGAAACCGTCAGGTCCATGGATTCCCGGACATTCCGGAATGTGTGCGTCCATTGGCCGTCAGCGCCTCGGGTAAGCCGGAAACGGCCTTCGCCTGCCTGTACTTCCACCCGGGTCGGGACCACGCTGCCTTCGGTGCGGACACTCAGGGTGAAGTCGGATTGGGCAACCGTTTCCAACGGACCATCGCACAGGAGCCGGAAGTCTGGTGGCACGATCAGTTCGGTGCGGTGGCGGATCAGGCGTTCGGTCGGGGCATCCACGGCCTCCGGCATCAGCGTGTAGAGTGCCGCAAAGGCCAGCATGGGCGGCAGCACGTACTTCAGGTAGCGCCGGTTCTCGCCGAAGTCGACGGCGGATGTGAAGCGGTAGGGGCGCAATTGGTCGCTTCGCTGTGCAATGGAGGCGAGCAGCAATTCGCGGCTGGGGGTGTCCGTTTTTTCCGCGCTGGCCTGAAGTTGCAGGGTGTTCAGCAGCCGGTCCTCAATCTCGGGAAAATGGGTGCCGATGATCCGCGCCGCCGTAGCCTGGTCCATGCCTCCCCGCAAACGGAACAGCCGGAGGGCCGGCAGGACGATGTAGCGCACCAGCACGAAGGAGACGACCGCGATGAAGGCGTAGAATAGCAGGGTACGCGCGCTTGTTCCGAAGCGGCCGACAGCTTCCAGTCCGAGCACCGTCAACCACGCCATGGGCATGGCGGCAGCGAGCAGCAGGGCACCCCGCAGCATCTCGTTCCGGTGGTACTTCCGGATGAAGGCGTCCAGGTTCTGGCGCAGGTCCTGTTGTGGGGCGTTCGACATGGAGAAATCCTGAACGGAAATTCGACCCCTGAAGTTACGGCGGGAACGGGTGCGGGATTTCATGAACTGTTAAAGCCGCAATGCGTTGCCATACCTACTTTCGCCCCCCAATTCCAACGGACTGAAAATGCGCTCCGTAACCATCACCTCCCCAGCAGTCATCCTGCTTCTGGTCCTCTCCATCGGTTTTTCTGGGACCATCATCGCCCAAGGCCTTTTTGTGAATGAGGTCGATTGCGACTCCAATTCCGTTCCTGACAGCCTCGAATTCGTGGAGCTCTACGGCGAACCCAATGCGGCCC
>CALKUW010000361.1 GCA_937996585.1 uncultured Flavobacteriales bacterium | reverse complement strand
GTGGCGAGGATGAGCAGGGCAATGGAGATGAAGGAAAAGCCTTCCATGTGAATGGGGTTCAGGAAATGGGAATGACAATAAGGACGTTGGACTCCACCCGGAGCACTTCCAACTGGTCGCCGACGGAGAACTGATCGACTTGATTCAATGACGCCTGCCCCTCATCGCGCCGACCGGACCAGTTCTTGGGGAATTCGATGAGCCAATCGTCACCATCGACGCGACCGCGGCCGCGCCCCGTAGCGGGGTCAATGGCTTTCGTGATGCGCACCTTGCGGCCCGGCAGGGCATCGACGCCGGTGGCGACGGAGTCCCCACTGAACCAATGCCGCATCGCCAGCGGACGCAAGAACAGGAGGGACAGGACAGCGCCTGCGGAAGCAGCCACGAACTGGTACTCCCACCAATCCGTCATCAGGCTGGCAACGCCTCCGGCCACGGCACCCACAGCCAACGAACCCAGCACAAGGCCCGGCACGAAGGCTTCGCCAATCAGCAGGATCAGGACGGCCAGCGTCCACCAGTGCCATTGCTCCATCATGACGGCAAAATAGCGCACAGGAAATCATGTGGGATGCGCCTACATTTCGACATGCGCTTTCTCGGTCATTTCGCCTGCCTCGGCACGATACTGCTTTTCTCCTGCCAATCCTCCACGGACACCACACCGGAAACCGGTCAGGCACCGGCATCTCCCGGGTGGTCCTTGGCGATTCACGGAGGGGCCGGTCATTTCGACACGGAGGTCCTGTCCGAGGAGGAACAGGATGCCTACAGGCGCTCCCTGCGCGCGGCCTTGGAGCGCGGCGGAGCCGTCCTGGAATCAGGAGGGACGGCCGTGGACGCCGTGGTGGCCACAATTGAGCTGCTGGAGGACGACAGCCTGTTCAATGCGGGTCGGGGAGCGGTCATGACAGCAGAGGGAAAACACGAATTGGACGCCAGCATCATGCGGGGGGAAGACCGGAATTGCGGGGCCATCACGGGTCTTTCGGGGTTCCGTCACCCCATCGCTGTGGCGCGGGAAGTCATGACGGCTTCCGAACATGTGTTCTTCAGTGGACCGGGTGCAGCCCGGTTCGCCGCATCGACAGGAGCAGAGCAAGCCGAACCCGATTGGTTCACAACGGCCAAGGCCAAGGCGCGCTGGGAGCGGGCACTCGCGCGGGACACCACCCGCGAGAAATTCGGCACCGTTGGCTGTGTCGCATTGGACAAGGAAGGGCACCTTGCGGCGGGGACATCGACCGGTGGCATGACCTACAAGCGCCACGGCCGCATAGGCGACAGCCCCGTCATCGGAGCGGGCACATGGGCAGATGACCGCACCTGTGCCATTTCCGCCACAGGGTGGGGGGAGTACTTCATCCGAACCGCCGTGGCCCACGACATACACGCCCGCATGCTCCACGGCGGAAAGGACCTTCAATCCGCCGCGGACGCCACCATACAAGAAGAAATGGGCGCCTTGGGGGGAGATGGTGGAATCGTCGGAATGAATGCCTTCGGTGAACCGGTGTTCAGCATGAATACGCCGGGCATGTTCAGGGGCGCCTTCAAGGCAGGGGGCACTCCACAGGTCGGACTGTTCGCTTCCGATTCGCTGGCTCCATGAAAAAGGCCGTCCGAGGAATTACCTGAGCCAAACGCGAAGACCACATTGGTCGCCTTCCAGCCTCAAAATCACGGGGACGACCATGGGAAGTCCAATCCAATCTCCGGTTCGCCAATTCCCCGCATCCAAAAGCCGACCGGTGAGATCAAACAGAGCATAGCGTCCCTGGTCATCATTTCCTGCCAATTGCAGGGCATCCGCCACCCGGAAGACCTCCAGTCCATCTCTGCAGCCGAACAGGCTGGAAACCCCATTGGCACCAATGTTCACCTGGCCCTGCAAAACACATCCAAGGCCATCCTCGACCGACCAGGTCAATGCAGCCGGTGCCAACACCCATCCACCCTCATTCAAGGGTCCATCCCAAATGACATTGTAGGGAGGGGTACCGCCCATCACATCAAGCGTAACGATGGCCGTATCTGAATCGCCAATGAAGGACACCGAAGACGCTGCCACCAAACTGTCCGGAAGGACATAGGTAATCAACGTATCCACCACACAGGCATCGCCATAATTCCACAGTACGCCGAATTCAGTGGCCTCTGTCGCAAAAGCCGTATCCAAGGGAAACCATGTGGAATCCTGCCATTGGACCGACGAGGCCTGAGACGCGGACCAGGACACCCAGCCTGCTTCACCATAGCAATTCGGCGCTTCGAATTGAAAGGCTTCGTCCGGCTCATCTTCAACCACACCCGACAACGGCCACGAAAGGACTGCCGAGCCATCCCACCATGACACCTCCAGCATGGCCGTATCAGTCACCGTCATCCACAGGGTATCCGATGTCGCCGGGCTCCCATCAAACAGGACGGTCGCATCTCCCGGAAAGGAGGGGACAACCCATCCAGCCAAATCCCACGGGCAGTCTCGCTCCAATTCCATCGGCTCGAGTTCTGACGTGCCTTGAATCAAAATGTGGGCGGTATTCGCATCGAGTCCATACCAGGTCTCGACGGCTCCACCCGGCCAGCTGACCACCACTGAATCCACCGTTTCAGCTGAACCCACACCGAAGAACCGGGTGTAGGAATGCTGGGTCACATAGTCCGAACCGGCATCCACTTGCTGCATCTGCCGGGATTCCTCTGCAAACACCTCGATGATGGCCCCCACGGCATGGGAATTCGCCGTTGTCCCCACCAATCTGACCGTCAGCCTGGAAGCCGCTGCCGCATTGGTGTTCCGAAGCAACTGCAGGATGGGGATGGTGCCATGGCCAGCGATGTCCGGTGCCCTGTCCCCATCGAGGTCGAACCGAGCAAGGTGATAAAGTCCAAATTGCTCGTTGGGCCAGCCCACAGAATCCTCTGTGAAATGGATCCCGGTATCGGAGGCGATGTACAATCGATTGTCCACCTGGTTGGTCTCGAAAGGCCAATGCATGGTGGAAACCATGAGATCCTCCCTCGCATCACCATCCACGTCCACAACACAGGCTCCCCAACCATAATCGCTTTCGCCGGATACACCTGCTGAGGAGGCCACTTCCACAAAACCCGAATCCGTTTGATTGAAAAGCCGATGGGGAATGTTGGGCACATCGGTACTGAACAGGTCCCAATCGCCATCCTGGTCCGGATCGAAAACCGTAGCCGACATCGGGTCCAAGGCCACATCAAGCCCCAGATTGGGCGCCCAGTCTTCAAACGTTCCATCCCCCATGTTCCTGTAGAAGGCATTGGCGAAGGACAGACGGTCATTGATCACCCAGAGGTCCTGCCAACCATCCCGGTCATGGTCAAGCCACCCCCCATGGAAGGTCGTTTTAATGCCATTGCCAACACCCACGGAATCAGTCGCCAGGACGAAAAATCCACCGCCTTGGTTGATGAGCATGGCATTGGGGTAATGATATTCCTGCGTACCGATGTGATATGAAGCCACATATATATCGAGGTCATGGTCATTGTCAAAGTCCGCAGCAGAAATGCCCCTCGGGCGCCACCCGGGCCAGTTCGGAATTCCACGCACCACGGACTCGTCAACCATTTCACCTGAATCAGCCCTGATGAACAACCGGACACCTTCGTCCCGACGCCCCACGAACAGGTCGAGGTCGCCGTCACCGTCGACGTCCACCCAGAGCACGCCGGTGGGCTGAGATACACCGTTGAGCACAGTGTCCGTTAGAAAACCCTCTTCTGCACGTGCATAGAGGTAGATCTCACCTGAAGCGTCTGCAATGGTCAGGTCATCCCGACCATCACCATTGAAATCCGCAGCACTGATGCCGCATCCCAAAAAACTGCCCGAACAACTGGCCTCCACCATGAAATCCGTTGACACATCCTCCCATTGACCGTACAAGAATCCTGGCACTGACATCCAGAGGAGAAGCAGAAAGGGCTTTGGAAGCCGAAAGTCAGGAACGACAGGCCCATGCGGTGCAGATGCACCGTTCATTTGACCCAACGGTGAATCTCACCAGATTCGTCCTTCACGCAAACGATGATGCGACCGGAATATGGGAGCTCCGTTTTGAAAGAAGCCCCGATTGGCGTGTCATGAACGATGAACCGGCCTGAGAGGTCAAGTACTGAAAAGGTCGCGCCTCGCCCCCCCGGTCCTTCCAAGGACAAGGTGGACGCCGACCTCGTGCACATCCAACCCGGGTCCCCACTCTGGCCAACAACGCCTGCCAGCGGGTTGGAGGCGATGGAGACAACCCCGAGATCAAGACAGCCATTCGCATCCTCGACATACCACCCGAGATCAATGGGGGCCATGACCCAACCCGCACTGTCCTGTTCGCCTGTCCATTGGATGTCATAAGGCTGTGTCCCCCCGCTGACCGTCAAAACGACCTGCACAGAATCGGAAATGCCCTCATAGAAATAAGCCACCTCGGAAACGAGGGGGTCCGGTTCCACGACCGTCACGGAGTCCAACAAACCACATCCCATGGAATCCACGATCACATAGGTCCACGTTCCCGGCTGCATCGCCACCGGATTGGTCTGCGGAAAGTCGATGGTGAGGGGAGGGGTACCCCCACCGTAAACCACAGTGGTTGACCCAGGATCCCCATGGCATTGTGGGTGCATCACTTCAGCTTCGGCGAATAAGGCTTCGGGTTGTTGAACAACAAACAACGAATCGATGAAGCACCCTGATTCCACCTCCGCGGAAAACAAATACTCCCCGGCAGGGAGCACGAGTGAATCGGCCAGATTGGTCAACGTGGTATCCGCCACCGTGATGGAGCTTCCCACGGAGACGGACCAGCTGACATTCCCCGATCCACCATGGCAGGCTGCATCCTGGACGGACAACGTCCATTCCGGATCCGGTTCAGGTGTCCAATCCACAGTTTCGCTCCAGGTCACTCCGCCTCCCCACCATGTCGCTTCAAGGGTCCATTGACCGGCACTGTCCGCCGTCACCACTTCCGAGGTGACCGGCACACCGTTCCAGGTCATGTCCGTCGTCTCCGGGTCGAATGGTACCACCCATCCGCCCGAACTCCAGGGGCATGGGGTCTCGATCGGTTCGAGGTGTGCCGACGCCGTTCCTTCAACGATGACGAGCGCGGTATCGGTTGCCAGGTCATACAGAACTTCCCTGTTGCCTGTGGGCCAGAATACCTCCAGTGAATCCACCATGGTCTCATCCCCCAAAGCGAAGAAACGGGTATAGGTATGCTGGGTCATATAGTCGCAACCCGCCTCCACTTGGCGCATCTGGGACAAGCCGTTGGCGTGGACCTTGATGACGGAGCCCACAGCGCGTGTATTGGATTCCGTTCCGACGAGGTTAACCGTCATCCTTGCCGCACCATTGATGTTGGTATTGCGCAATACCTGGGCATGATTGGCATTGCCGTGTCCAACGACATCAGGTACGCGGTCCTGGTCGAGGTCCAACCGCCCCAGGCAGTAGAGTTGGAACTGTTCATTCGGCCAATTCTCCGTCACGTCCTCGAACTCGGTACCCGAACCCAGGTTCATGTAAAGGTGGTTGTCGTAGGGGTTCGTGTTGGGGAACCTGTAGGTGGCCACCATCATATCATCCCACCGGTCACCATCGACGTCAATGGCACACGTTCCCCAACCGTACTGGAGGCTGGCCACTCCTGCGGCGTCGGCAATGTCCACATATACACCGTCGTTGTTCCTGAGGAAGGCATTGGGGTTGTTTTCAATGTTGGTGACATACTGGTCCCAATCCCCGTCGTTGTCGGGGTCGAACAACGTGGCGGACATGGCCTCGATGCCAATGTTTGCGCCGGATTCAGCAGAGATGTCAATGAAATTCCCATTCCCGGTGTTGCTGTAGAGGGCATTCGGGAAAATGGACCGGTCATTGATGACCCACAGATCATCAAAACCGTTGCCATCAAAGTCCATCCAAGCCCCCTGGAAGGAGTGTTGGTGTCCGTTGCCCGCACCTGATATCAGGGTGACATCCTCGAAATAGCCATTGCCGCCATTCATGAACAGCATGTTCTCGTAGATGATGGACTGTGACAGGTCATGGTAGCTCGCGATGTACAGGTCGAGGTCTCCATCCCGATCGTAGTCCCTAGCCGAAAAGCCGCGAACATCCCACATCTGCAAGACCGGCATCCCCCTCGCCAAACCCTCTTCTACGAGGGAACCGTCCGATTGCTGCACATACAGGAACACCCCGATATTCAGGACACCGACAAACAGGTCAAGGTCGCCGTCGTTCTCGATGTCCACCCAAAGAACAGCTTTGCCTTCATTGTCCACCTGCCAGGCCTCATAGGGTGTGAACCCCTCGGGACCGCCGGTGTACAACTTGATCCAACCATCGGAACCGGATGTGGTCACATCATCCCAACCGTCCCCATTGAAATCCGCCGTACTCAATCCACAACCGAACAGACTGCCGAACGTGGTCGCTTCTATGAGGTAGTCCAGGGAGACATCTTCCAGCTGTGCATGCACCATGGAATGCAGTGTCAGAAGCACGCATAGAATCACCCATCGGTCAGGGCGAGGAAGAGGTCTCATGTTGAACGGGTTCAGGTCACTCAAAAGACGGGCAGAATGCGGAACCGTTGCCCTCAAACACTACAATTCCTCCAACAATGTCATAAGCTGGGGCATCAACGGAGCCATCTCATCATTGACCAGCACCGCATCCGCCATGGAAGCCACTTTTTCAGCAGGCCACTGATGTGACATCCTTTCCCGAATCGCCTCTACTGAAAGGCCATCCCGCGCCCGGACCCGTCGAATGCGCAGTTCGATTGGAGCCGCCACCATCCACACGCGATCACACCCCTTGTTGCTGCCCGATTCGAAGAGGATGGCCGCTTCCCTGAAAACAACAGAAGACCCCATGCCCTCCATGACTTTCATCCACGCTTCGAAATCGCGGGCCACCGCAGGGTGCACGAGGGCATTCAATTCAGCCAAAGCCATGGCATCCCCGAACACCTTTTGCGCCATGGCCTTCCGATCAAGCGTCCCATCCGTATGAAAAACCACGTCACCAAAATGAGACCTGATGTCCCGTCGTAGCGCCTCATCCGTCGCGTAAAGGGACTTGGCTGCAGCATCCGCATCATAAACACCATAGCCCAAGCTTCGGAGTATGCCTGAAACCGTGGACTTTCCAGTTCCGATGCCGCCAGTCAATCCAATCACAAGGGGAGGGGCGTGCCCCTGACCGGTATGCGCTGTCGATAAAGGCATGTTGCAATATTCGGGCATTCCGGCAGGGAAAGCCATTTTCGCACCATGGGTCACCTCATCGCTCCTTCGCTCCTGGCTGCAGATTTCGGAAACCTCGCCAGGGATGTTCAAATGGTCGAGGCCAGCCAAGCGGACTGGCATCATATCGATGTGATGGACGGCATGTTCGTCCCCAACATCAGCTTCGGCATGCCCGTCATCGAAGCCATCGGACGTCATGCGGACAAGCCGATGGACGTCCACCTCATGATTGAGGCCCCCGACCGTTACATCAGCCACTTCGCGGCACTCGGTGCCCATGTCCTGACGGTGCACGCGGAAGCCTGCACCCATCTGCACCGCACCCTGCACGCCATCAAGGAGGCCGGCATGCGGCCCGGTGTGGCATTGAATCCACACACCCCCATCCATGTCCTCGAGGAAGTGTGTCACGATCTCGACCTTGTCTGTCTGATGAGTGTCAATCCCGGTTTTGGGGGACAGAAGTTCATTCCCGGCACCTTCGACAAGGTGCGCCGCCTTGCTGACCTTAGAACAAGCAAAGGCGCAGACTTCCTGATCGAAATCGACGGGGGAGTGGGAGACCAGAATGCCGCTCAATTGGTCGGCGCAGGAGCAGATGTCCTTGTGGCGGGCTCTTCCGTGTTCAAGGCGTCCGACCCGTTGCAAGCGGTTGCCCGGCTGAAGTCCTTGGAAACGGAAAACGCCTGACCTCCTTCATCGTTCCATCAATACGCGCCCCGCATGAGGAGCGTACCCGATGGCCCGATAATGGTCAGGATACCATGTGCCGGAAGCAGTTGTACCGGCAACTTCAGGATCTGGCCCGGCCCTAGTTTGTCCTCATGAACCAATCGTCCCAGCAGATCCCGGAACGAAACGGTGGCATCAACAGGAGCATGCTCTGACGCCCGGACAACCATTGCGTCTTCTTCGAGGAACCACTGCCAATGGTTGAATTCACCTCCATTCAGGTCGATGCCCACGTTGATGATGTCCTGAATTCCCATGGCCAGGCACCCATTGGCATCGCTGACCACCCAACTGTACAGACCGCTGCTCAAATTGGACAGGACCGTATCCCCTTCGAGACCGGTGTTCCAAAGCACATCGTAAGGAGATGTACCACCTGAGATTCCGAGAACGATGGAACCATCCCCGCCCACATCTTCCTGAACCACGGTCACATTGAAGGAAAGGGGAGCAGGCACGTGCACCTCAAATGTCGAATCCAGTACACATCCGTTGCCATCCGTCAATGTCAACTGAACCGGACCCGATTCCAACATTCCCGGCTCCGCCCCATTCCAATTGACCAGGTAGCCCGGCGTGCCGCCATATCCAGCAGCAAAGGCCTGTGGGACATCATCCGCACACAATGCCGGGGTGTACTCGATATAAAGTGCCAATTCAGGGGGTTCAGGCAGAAGGAATGCGTGATCCACCAAACAACCATTGACCGGATCAATGGTCTGCAATGTGAAGGGCCCTGCGGACTGCTCCAGGTCCAACAGCATGTTGGGGTAGCCCGTGCCATTCAATGAAACCGTCAGATTGCTGTCGACGACCCATCCCAACAGCCCCGGCTCACCGGCACAATCAGGCTCGGTCCACTCAATGGTCACAATGTGGGGTTCCAACACGTTCCAGGACAGGGAATCCTCCCAGGTGAACAATCCCCCCATCCACGAGCAGGAGGCCACGTAGGAGCCGGAAGTCGAAAGCAGGATGGAATCCGTCACCACCTCCACGCCATTGATCATCCGTACCTCCGCATCAAACGGGAAGACCAACCATGCCGAATCTCCAGCGCATGGAGAACCCAGGACGGCAAGTTCTGCAGTTGAGGCACCCTCCACGAGCTTCAGGTCTGAACCGGCAGGAACATCGTACCAAGTCTCCGAGAGGCCACTTGGCCACTCGACCACCACGGAGTCGGCTTGGGCATTGTCACCCAAAGCGAAGAACCTCCGCCAGGATTGCTGGGTCATGTAATCCGTTCCACAGGATACGAGCTGCATCTGGGCCAAACCGCCGGCATGGACATGGACTACGGCTCCCACGGCCCACCGATTGGATTCCGTGCCGCACAGTTGCACCGCTATGCGACCGGCACCTCCCGCTGCGGGGGGCGCGTTGTTCTCGAGCATCTGAACGAAGGGCATGTTCCCAAATCCCACGACATCAGGTGCCAGGTCCTGATTGATGTCCAATGCAGCCAAACAATAAAGCTGGGTCTGCTCATTGGGCCAACCCTCCTCTGTCTGGTCCATGAACAGCATGCCTTCAGCGACATTCCTGTAGTAGTAATTGTCGTAGGGCAATGAATTGGGAAACCTATAGGTTGCTACCATCAGGTCGCTCCACATATCCCCATCGGCATCCACCCAGCAACCACCCCAACTGTACTGCGTGCCGTCGACACCCAAGGCCGGCCCCGTCGAGGCATAGTAGCTCCCCAGCTTATCGAGAAAGAGGTTGGGTTCATTCTCAACATCCGTGCAGAACAGCTCAAACTCTCCGTCGTTGTCCGGATCACCCACCGTAGCCGTCATGGCGGAAATGGTTTGCGCCAAACCTATATCCTCAGCAATGTCCTCAAAGGTCCCATCGCCCTGATTCTCGTAAAATGCGTTCGGGAAGACCTGACGGTCGTTGATGACCCAAAGATCCAAGTCCCCATCGTGATCGTGGTCGAACCAAGTCCCCTGAAAGGTGTGTTGCAATCCATTTCCCACACCGGCGATATCCGTCACATCAGTAAAATGCCCTGAGCCATCATTGTTGAGCAGGAGGTTCTCCGAAAGGCCTGAACTTCCATCGTGGTACATGCAGACATAGATGTCGAGGTCCGCATCCCCATCGTAATCCGCCACGGCAAATCCCCGGACTTCCCACTCATCCGTGATGGGAATGCCGCGTTCCTCTGCAGTCTCCGTCAGTGTCCCATCCTCATGAATGTGGAGCTCCATGGCCCCGAAACGCCTCCCAACGAGCAAATCAAGGTCATCATCACCATCGGCATCGAACCAGATTACGCCTTGCGGAGCACCTTCTCCAGCCAATTCATGCACTTCTTCGAATCCACCGTCTGCGAGTTGGACATAGACCACCACCGTACCCGAACTGTTGGAAAAGGTGAGGTCCTCCAATCCGTCCAGATTGAAATCCGCGGCGCTCATTCCCGTTCCAAACCAACTGGCCTGGGTAGAAGCCGCTACCAGATATTCCTCCGTCACATCATCCCATTGGGCGTGGCTGACAGAGCACACTGATGCCATCAGAAAAAGAACACCCGTGGCTCGCTGACGTCTGAGCAAGGACTTCAAACCCCTTGGATACCGTTCGTTCGCATTCATCACGCAGGCTCTACTTCTGCGGTTAAGTCACGCTCGAGCAGGGCCGTACAGATGGGTTCCAATTCATCGAAATCACCCGTCTTGACGGAACATTTGCCTTTTGTGTGAACAATGAGGGCACATTGCTCCGCCTGCAACACCTCGTGACCACAATACGCCATCAAGCATTCAATGACGTGGTCGAATGTATTGTGGTCATCGTTGTACAGGATGATCTGCCAACCATCCGCAACAGAAGTCTCCAACGCCACGGACTCTTCGACGAGGGTCTCCTCAGAACCGAGCAGGGGCGTTTTCAAAATCATGCGGCAATTTAACCCGCGCCCATTCGACAGCGCATGCCTTCAATCTGGATTCAGTACCCCCGGAAAAGCCTCTTGAACCCCAATTTTGCAACTCCGGAACAAACTGAATCCCATGTTGTTGTAATCTCGAAATGGTACGTAAACCCAGCATCCTGCTCCTCGGTTCGGAAAGCGCCACCCGAACTGCATCCCTCCAACTCGACGAGTTCGGTTGTGATGTGCGCGTCGCAAGCAAAGTCTCAGAAGCAGCGGGTTTGTGCCTGTTTGCCCCTCCCGATCTCGTAGTGACTTGCGAAATCAAGAACGGCATGTCAGAGTTCGTTGAACAACTCAAGGCCCAGGACAAGATTCTCTTACTGGAATGGGAAGCCGTCCTCGCCGGGGCCAGTGGAGAAGGAGAATCTGAAAATTTGGAGGTCGCTGTCGAGACGGCGCTCCAAGAAATTGAACAGACCCGAATCAGGGCCAAGCACTTCTTCACCAAGGTTGGAAACAAGCTTCGTCGGATTCACTTGAGCGATGTGCGCTTCATCGAAGTCGAAGGCAAGTACAGTGCCATCCACGTTGGAGAGCGCAAGTACAATGTCAAAGCGAGCCTCAAGGATTTGCTCCTGAAGCTGCCTACGGAAGACTTTGTTCGCGTCAGCCGGAACTATGTCATCAACATCGATCGTGTGACCCACATCGACACATTCCAGTTCGTCATCAAGATTGACAACGATGAGATTCCGATCTCACGCACTTACAAGGACGAGCTGATGAAGCGCATCCAGTTGCTGTAAGGCAGGCAGCCTCATGTTTTCAAAGGGTGGGAGACCACCCGAACCCAGACCACCGCAACCTGCAATCTTGCAGGGCTTCGGAGTTCAAGGTTTTGTTACGACCTCCCCAGCCCAATCGCAGGGCTGTCCATCCGGAGGCTTCATCGCACAGGATCAGCCACTGGTTTCTTCTTCGCCACCAAGGACCTTCCGTCAGGCGGACAACGTCTCCTTCATGGAGCCACCGGTCATCGACATCACGCAGTCCGCAGCACCGATCCCTTTGGTTCCACTGGATTTTGCGCCCCGACCACCACAAGCCTTCCCGGCTGTAGAACCGTTGTCCGGTGGACTCTTCCCGCATCCAACCGACAATACGCCCTTCCCGGCGCAGCCGGTAACGCACGACATCGTGAACGGGTGTCAATTCCTGCGGTTTCACGTGTGTTGAACACATGCTTCCACTCGAGGTTCAAGGCATTGCACGAAATCACAAGACAGGGGGGCAAACCCACATCAACCGGGATAAATTTGCAGCATGTCAGAACCAACGACTGGCCACAAGTCCGAGCACGGTGATGAACCTGCGGAATCCTTCCACTTCATCGAGCAGATCATTCGGGATGACCTTGCTTCGGGCAAGCACCCCGGCATCCACACCCGTTTCCCACCGGAACCCAACGGCTACCTGCACATCGGCCACGCCAAGGCCATTTGTCTGTCGTTCGGGCTAGCAGCGAAATACAATGGCCAGGTCAACCTGAGGTTTGACGACACCAACCCTGAAAAGGAAAGCCAGGAATACGTCGACGCCATCCGCAGGGATGTGCAATGGCTCGGCTTCGATTGGAACGGGGGCGAATTCTTCACCAGCGACTATTTCGGCCAACTTCACGCATTCGCGGTCAAACTCATCGAAGATGGGCATGCCTATGTGGACCACCAGTCGCCCGATGAGATCGCTGCAGGAAAGGGCACACCCACCCGGGCAGGACAGGAAAGCCCGTATCGCAACCGAACGGTAGAAGAGAACCTGGCCTTGTTCCAGGAAATGAAGGACGGTGTTCACCCCGATGGCCACTGCGTCCTCCGCGCCAAAATTGACATGGCGCACCCCAACATGCACATGCGGGACCCCATCATCTACCGGATCAAGCGGGCACACCACCACCGTACCGGGGACGACTGGTGCATTTATCCCATGTACGATTTCGCGCACGGACAGAGTGACTCCATCGAAGGCATCACCCATTCGCTCTGTACGCTTGAATTCGAAGTTCACCGCCCCTTGTATGAATGGTTCATCCAGGCGCTGGACATCTTTCCAAGCCGACAAATCGAATTCGCCCGCCTCAATTTGGACCACACGGTCATGTCGAAGCGCAAGCTGCTGACCCTGGTCGAAGACGGCGTGGTGGACGGATGGGACGATCCGCGCATGCCCACCATCAGTGGCCTGCGGAGGCGTGGCTTCACACCTGAAAGCATCCGCACCTTCTGTGACCGCGTCGGCATCGCCAAGCGGGAAAACGTCATCGATTTCAGCCTTCTCGAATGGGCCTTGCGCGACCACCTCAACCGCGTCGCGTTCCGGGCCATGGCCGTGCTCGACCCCGTCAAACTGGTCATCGTCAACTACCCGGAGGGGCAAACCGAGATGCTGCCATCGGAGAACAACCCAGAAGACGAAAGCGCGGGTCACCGAGCGTTGCCCTTCTCCCGTACCTTGTGGATGGAGCGGGAAGACTTCAAGGAGGAGGCGTCACGAAAGTGGTTCCGACTCGCACCCGGCAAGACCGTCCGCCTCAAATCCGCCTACATCGTGAGCTATGAGGACCATGTGGTCGACGCTGATGGTCGCCTGCAGGAAGTCCACGTGTCGTATTACCCCAACAGCAAGAGCGGTTCGGACACGAGCGGCATCAAGGCAAAAGGCACCTTGCATTGGGTCAATGCCGACACAGCTGTTGATGCGGAAGTCCGGCTCTACGACCGCCTCTTTTCAGACCCCAAGCCCGATGGCCACGAGGGGCGCGAGTTCAGTGAATTCCTGAATCCCGAAAGCCTTGAAATCCGCACGGGCTGCAAGCTCGAGCCATCACTGGCCCAAGCGGAGGGGGGAACGCCCTTCCAGTTCACAAGGCTAGGCTACTTCACCCTCGACGGCGCGAAATCGGAAAGCGAAGGTCACATGGTGTGGAACCGGTCCGTCACCCTCCGGGACGGCTGGAAGGGGTAGGCGATACCTCGATGGTTTCGAGCCAAGCATCGAACGCGTCGCGCGCGGCCTTGGCTCCCATGGCACCTTTGGACACCTGCTCCTGGAATCTACGCCACGACTCAAGAATGGCCGCTCCATGGGCGTCCATCAGTACCTGTGCCGCCTGGCGGTCGTTGGGAATGACCCCGTCGAGAATGGCCTCCTTGATCAGGTTCTTGATCGCCCCGATGGGGCGGCACGGCGGGATGCCCAAAGCCTCCATGATTTCCTCCCCACTGATGGGCGGCTCGAAATTCCGCACGCGGTCCTTTTCCTCGACCTCGACCAGCTTCCGCACCACCACATCATAATTACGCAGGTAGCGCTTCACCTTGGACTCATTCTTCGACGTGATGTCCGCCCGTGCGAGCAGCATCAGGTCATCCACATCATCGCCCGCCTCAAAAAGGAGCCGTCGCACCGCCGAATCCGTCACTTCCTCCTTGGTCAACGCGATCGGACGAAGGTGCAGGAGAACCAGCTTCTGCACGTATTTCATCTGGTGGTCCAGCGGCAACTTCAGCCGCTTGAAGATCTTCGGTACCATGCGGGCGCCGCGGTCCTCGTGGCCATGAAAGGTCCAACCGTGGTCAGGATGGAACCGCTTGGTTGGCGGCTTCGCGATGTCGTGCAGCAGCGCCGCCCAGCGCAGCCAGAGCTTGTCGCTCGTCACCGCCACATTGTCGACCACCTCCAAGGTGTGGTAGAAGTTGTCCTTGTGGCCGATGCCGTTTCGCCGTTCCACCCCCTTCAGTGCCACCATTTCTGGGAAGAACTCGTGCAGGAGACGGGTCTTCAGCAGCAGCTTGAACCCGACACTCGGCCGCGGACTCAGCAGGATCTTGTTCAGCTCGACGTGGATGCGCTCGGCCGAAATGATCTCCAATCGGGCGGCATTCCGCCCGATGGCCTCCAGGCTGCGTTGTTCGATGCGGAAACCCAGCTGGGAGGCAAACCGCACGGCCCTCAGCATGCGCAACGGATCATCGCTGTAGGTCACATCGGGATCGAGGGGGGTTCGGATGATCCGATCCTCGAGGTCGCGCAATCCTCCGAAAGGATCCACGAGTTCGCCGAAACCATCGGCATTGAGCCGAAGGGCGAGCGCATTGATGGTGAAGTCCCTGCGGTTTTGGTCATCCTCTATGGTACCGTCCTCAACGATGGGCTTGCGGCTTCCGCGCTGGTAGGATTCCTTCCGGGCCCCAACGAACTCCACTTCCACATCTCCCGCCTTGAACATGGCCGTGCCGAAGTTCTTGAACACCGATACCTTCCCGGCACCCAGCACCTTGGATGTCGCCTTGGCCAATTCGATGCCACTGCCCTCGACCACGATGTCGATGTCCTTGCAGGGACGGTCCAGAATGAGGTCCCGGACGAAGCCACCGATGGCAAACGCCTGTTGCCCCTTCCTGTCCGCCTCGGCGCCCACTGCCCGGAACACGGGGTGGGAGAGTTGGTCGGCGAAATTCATGACCTGATGATGGTGATGCGTCCGGCTTCATCGAGCTTGACCATGCTCGAAGGCTGTGCCCCCTTCCGGTCACGCCCGGTGCCGCAGACATGTTGAACCCCATTGCGGATGGCCTTGGGGATT
Source organism: uncultured Flavobacteriales bacterium (assembly GCA_937996585.1). GTDB lineage: Bacteria > Bacteroidota > Bacteroidia > Flavobacteriales_D > Sanyastnellaceae > UBA8752. Next base: position 4,930 of record CALKUW010000361.1, on the reverse strand, counting down.
TCATCGAAATGCCCCGGAGTCGGCTGCCCGGCAAGGTTGGCAGAAGTGCTCACCAACGGCACGTCGATGCCGCGGATGATGAACTGCAGAAAAGGATCATGGACCACCCGAATGGCCAAACTGCCGTCCTCGGCCAGCAGGGCAGGGGCCACATCGCGGCCACCCGGCAGCACCAAGGTCATCGGACGTGAATCAGCCCCGCTCTCTCGCAACAGGTCCCAAGCGATGTCGGGCACGGGATGGGTATACTCCTCTAGCAATCCTTCCGCATCCACGAGCACCAGGGAGGGCTGACCACCCTCACGCCCCTTCAATCGATACAGCGCATCCAACGCTTCCGCATCATCGGCCCGGCACCCCAGCCCCCATACAGTATCGGTAGGGTACAGGACCACGCCTCCGGCCTTCAAGGCACGAACGGTGGCAATGGCGTCATCACGCCATGGCGCATTCTTCAGAGCTTTCGGCGCCACGTCGAAACGTTGGATTGGATCCTGGAAACGGTGTCCGGCTCATCCGGCCGCACAAAAGGCTGACCTGTGACCTGCTCGTACAATGCGATGTACCGATCGCTCACCAGTTGAACGAATTCATCGGTCATTTCGGGAATGGACTGCCCTTCCTGCCCCATGAAACCACCCTCGATCAGCCATTCCCGCACGAACTCCTTGCTGAGCTGTGCCTGAGGCTCACCAGCCGCCTGACGCTCCGCGAATCCCTCCGCATGGAAGTAGCGGCTGCTGTCCGGTGTGTGGACCTCATCCATCAACATGAGCTGGCCTTCGTACAGTCCGAACTCGTATTTGGTATCCACGAGAATGAGTCCGCGCTCGCCTGCCAACGCCTGACCTCGGGCGAACAGGGCCCGGGTGACGCGCTCCATCTCCTCGTAAAGCGCTTCGGGTACGATACCACGTGCCAGAATCTCCTCACGTGAAATGTCCTCGTCGTGCCCTTCTTCGGCCTTGGTGGCCGGGGTGATGATGGGCACGGGGAAGGCATCGTGTTCACGCATGCCCTCGGGCATGGTCACGCCGCACAGCACACGGCCACCATCGCGGTAGGTGCGCCAGGCATGACCGGTCAAATGCGCACGGATCACCATCTCCAGGCGAATGGGCGCACAACGCTTGCCCACGGCCACATTGGGATCCGGGGCAGCCTCGAGCCACACCGGAACGATGTCCCGAACGGCCTCCAGCATATGGGCTGCAAGCTGATTGAGCACCTGCCCCTTGAAGGGAATGGGGCGGGGGAGAACCACGTCAAAGGCGGAAATGCGGTCACTGGCCACCATCAGCAGACGACCGTCATCCAGCGAATGGACGTCACGGACCTTTCCCCGATAGAAATCGGTTTCACCTTCGAAGTGCAACTGCTGGTCGTACAGCGGAGTAGGGAGGAGGGAAGTGCTCATGCTTCTGACCGTGCAATATCGGTGTCTGAATCGGTTCGTTCGTCTTCACCACCCGGCGTTTCCCGGTGCCATTTCACGGCCGGCACTGCGCCCATCGATGGTCCCATCCCGCCTTCATTTCCGCGGGACTCTTCCTGCTCGAAGGCCTGGATGACCCGCTTCACGAGGGCATGGCGCACCACATCCTCACCGGTGAGCTCCACGAAAGCGAGGCCCTCCACACCGCGAAGGACCCGGCGCGCGAAGCGCAATCCGCTCTCCTGCTTGCGGGGAAGGTCCACCTGCGAAGCGTCGCCGGTCACGATGAACGTCGCGGACCGGCCCATTCTCGTCAGGAACATCTTCATCTGGGCCACCGTCGTATTCTGGGCCTCGTCGAGGATGACGAAAGCCTTGTCGAGGGTCCTGCCCCGCATGAAGGCCAGGGGTGCAATTTCAATGACGCCCTTTTCGAGGTGGTCGGCCACCCGATCGTAGGGCAGCATGTCCGTCAGTGCGTCGTACAGGGGCTGCATGTAGGGGTCGAGCTTTTCCTTCAGGTCACCGGGAAGGAAGCCGAGGTTCTCACCTGCTTCAACCGCCGGGCGGGTCATGATGATGCGCCGCACCTTTTTCTCCTTGAGGGCCTGCACGGCCAAGGCCACAGCCGTGTAGGTCTTTCCCGAACCCGCCGGACCTATGGCAAAGACCATGTCGTTATTCCGGACGGCGTCCACGAGCTTCCGCTGGTTGGGCGTCCTGGCCGTCACCCGCAATCCTCCCGGACCATATACCAGGGTGTCATCCTCGGAAGCGGCTTTTTTCAAGGCGATGCCATCGTCCCGCATGAGCCGCTCCATGTCATCCTCCGCCATGGTTCCATAGCGCTCCATGTGCCAAACCAGAAGGTCCCATTTGGCCGCAAAGGCATCGAGGTCAGCCTTGGCGCCCATGGCCTTGACCTCCGTTCCGCGACCGACCAGCTTCAGCTTCGGGAAGAAGGCTTTCAACTGCGTGAACTTGCGGTGGCCGACCCCGAAGAATTCCAGGGGAGGAACGTCTGGAAGCTGAAATGTGCGTTCTGAACTCACGGACTCGCGGAAACTTGGGAAAGGTTTGGGAATATCTCGTAGCAGAAAGGCAAATCTACTTCGAAGGGATGCTCAATTTTGGTGTTGAATGGAGCAAGGTCCCGGTACACCCCGCATCATCACCCTCACCTCGGACTACGGCGTGGACAGCCTCTACGCCGCAGCTTTGCGCGGCGCCATCATTTCAAGGGATCCGGAAGTGCGCATCGTCGACGTCTCCCACTCCATTCGCCCCTTCGATACCAACCATGCCGCCTTCGCCCTGCGCGCAACGGCACACCACTTTCCCAAGGGTACGGTGCACCTCATCGCCATGAACACCACCCAGACCGGCGAATACGCCCATAGGGTCATGGAACTCGGCGGACAATTCTACATCGCCCTGGACGACGGCATCTTTTCGCTCATCGCCGACCGGGAACCGGACGCCATCCACGACATCACGGTCACCTCGGAGAGCGACCTCCTGACTTTTCCCGAGCGTCACATCTTCGTTCAGGTGGCATGCCACCTCGTGCAGGGTGGTGTTCCTGCCGTCATCGGCAGACCGGCATCAGGATGGGTGGAAAGCGAATGGAAACGCCCCCTGATCGGCGCCGACTACGTGCAGGGGGTGGTTCTCTACGTGGACAACTACGGCAACCTCATCACCAACATCGACGAACGCACCTTCAAGGAGGTGGGCAAGGACCGCCCGTTCCGCATCCCCCTCAAGTCCATCCGTATGGATGTCAACCGTATCCACCGCCATTATGGAGCGGTGCCCGACGGCGAGCGCGTCGCCCTGTTCAACCACATGGGTCTCCTTGAAATCGCCATCAACAACGGCGCCCAAGGAGCTGGAGGTGGAGCCAGCCAACTGTTCGGTCTCAAGACGGATTCTTCCGTCCGCATCGAATTCGAACCCAAGCCTTCCGCATGATCAAGCGCATTGTCCACATGAGATTCAAAGAAGAAGCGTTGCCCTCTTTCATGGCGCTCTTCGAACAGCACCGCCACGACATCGCCAGTCAACCCGGTTGCCACAACCTGCAACTCGTCCAGGATGTAAGCAACCCGTCGACCATCAGCACCATCAGCCTATGGGAGGATGCCAAAAGCCTCGACGCATACCGGAAAAGTGCGCTATTCGGCAAGGTCTGGCCCGCCACCAAAGCGCTCTTTGCCGCGCCCCCGGAAGCCCATAGCCACACGCTCCTCTGGGCTTCCTAATTTCGCCTTCGATTCATGATCGCCCTGTACAAGAAGGAACTTCGCGCATTTCTCACCTCGGTGATCGGCACCGTGGTCCTGGTCGTTTTCCTCCTCATCAGTGGCCTGTTCCATTGGGTCTTTCCCGGCCAATGGAACCTGCTGTCCAATGGCGTGGCGGAGATGAACGCCTTTTTCCTGTTTACACCCTGGGTCCTGATGTTCCTCATCCCGGCCATCACCATGCGTTCCATTCCCGAAGAACGGGGATTGGGCACGCTGGAACTCCTGATGACACATCCACTTGACCCCGGACGCATCATACGCGCCAAGTTCCTGGCCGGCCTGACCCTCGTTGCCATCGCCTTGCTGCCCACCCTGGTCGGTTTCTTCCTTTTGCACAACCTGGGCAACCCTCCAGGCAACATCGATAGCGGGGCGGTATTTGCAGGGTACATCGGTCTGCTCATGCTTGGCGGGGCCTTTGTGGCCACGGGATTGGCGGCATCATCGCGCACCGACAGCCAGGTGGTGGCCTTCCTCATTGCGGTGGTCGCCTGCCTCGTCCTGTATTACGGCCCCTCCGCATTGGGGTCCTATGACCTGTTCGGCGGCCTGGACCACTTGATCCTGTGGTGCGGCATGGAAACCCACTTCCGCGCCATCGGCACCGGCGTCGTCGTCATCTCGGATGTACTGTGGTTCACGGCCTACATCGCCGTCGCGTTGGCCGTGGCCCAACGTCAAATCCAACCTGGGCACCGATGAAGGGCATGTGGAACTTCCTCACCAGCAGCGGCGGACGGTCCGTGCTCGTCTCCCTGGTGTTGCTTTTCATCGCAGAACAGGTGGATTGGCGCATCGATGTCACGGAGGACCAGCGACACAGCCTCACCGCAGCCACGGAGTCCATGCTGGCAGCACTCGAGGAGGGCGGGGATGACGTGCTGGTGCGCTGCTACCTCGAAGGGGACTTTCCCGCCCGCTACCGGAGGCTGTCCGAAGAAATCAAGAGCAAGCTCCGCACCTTCTCCCGCCGGAGCGGTGGACGCGTGCGCTGGGATTTCATCGATGTCGCCGAGAGCGGGGACGACAAGACCATTGGCGAAACCGAATTGGCGCTATACGAGCAGGGCCTCCGTTTCACCCGGGTCGCCTTCCGCGAAAATGGCATCACCGCTTTCCAAAACGTCTGGCCCTGTGCCATGGTGTCCGTGGGCGGCGTGGATTACCCCGTCCAATTCCTGCGGTC
>CALKUW010000360.1 GCA_937996585.1 uncultured Flavobacteriales bacterium | reverse complement strand
TTCCATCGGGACCATTTCCTTCGGACAGGGCATCACCCTGCCCGCCAAAGAGGACGAACAGGTCGCCATGTCCGCCAAACTGGACATGCAACGCGTCAACGCCGCCCTCAACAAGAACCTGCTGGGCATCTTCATCCAGGGCCTGGAAATCGGGGTCGAGGGCACCGTGACCGGCAAGGCCTGGGGCACCCGGCGCACCATCGAGGTGCACCACACCGAGCGCATCAGCCTGGTCCAATGAAAAAGGGGCGGCACCTGCTCGGTACCGCCCCATCGGAGAATGGGTGAAACGCCCTTCAGCCCTGGTAAGCGAAGATCACGTTTCCGGTTTCGCCTGTGAAGTCGACGGCGATGATCGACGAACCGTAGGGCAGCGCAGAAATGAATTGGTGGTAGGCCACCAGCGCCTTGGACAGGCTGTCGTAACGGCCCTTCTTGAACGTGGTGGAACCGTCGGGCAGCTGCACCTTGATGCGCATGATCACAGAATTGGAAGTGACCATTTCAGAGGAGCTGGAGAGCGCCGTAACCTGCGCCGTGTTTTCGGCGGCTGCAATAGAGGTGTTAGCGTTGGCTGCGATGGAAGTGAGCGCCAGGAAGGCGGCGAAAGCGGAGGAGATGAACTTATTCATGGCAAGTTGTTTTGAGGGGTGATTGTTGTTTGTTGACAGAGCAAACATGTCGGCCATCCTTGGCCATCTCATTGACCCCCATGTGCCCCGCCGAATGACTTTCGTCAATGACACCGCAAAGGGGCAAATGGGACAGGTAGGCGGTATCTTGCACCCGCGCGTTTGGTCAATGCATTCCCCAGACACCCCCACGGCTCCCGCCCCTGCATCCCCGCAAGGCGGCTTGCGGTTCGACGACACCCGAACCGCCTTCGCCCACCGGTCCACCGGTGACCTCAAGCGCGCCCGCTGGATGTTCGGCCTCATCGGCTCCCCTGCCCTGGTGGCACTGGGCGCAAAGGCAGTTCGCCTGGCTCTGGCCGTCCGCTTTCCTCTCGGCTGGGCGTTGCGACCGGTCTTCGACTATTTCTGTGGTGGCGAGGACATCGCCGAAAGCATGGACACCGCCGAGCGGCTATCCCGTTTCGGCGTCCGCACCATCCTGGACTACAGCGCCGAAGGCCAGACCGGAGAAGCCGCCCTCGATGCGGCCATGGAACAGATCATCGCCGCCATTCGTGCCGCAGAGGGCGACGACCGGTTCGCCTTCGCCGTATTCAAGGTCAGCGCCCTGTCCGACAATGACCTCCTCGAGCAGGTGGGGTCCGGTCAGCCCAATGAAATTGCGAACGCTGCATGGCAACGCGTGCAAGAGCGGGTGGCGCACGTATGTTCCACCGCCGCGGAAAAAGGCGTCCCCATCATGATTGACGCCGAGGAGAGTTGGCTGCAGGGCGCCATCGACCAGCTCGCCGAATCCATGATGCGCCACCACAACCGGGGGGCTTGCCGGGTCTATACCACCGCCCAGCTCTACCGCCACGACAGGCTGGCCTACATCCAACGCCTCACGGAAGCGGCCCGAAACGAGGGGTGGATTGCCGGGGTGAAGCTGGTCAGGGGTGCATACATGGAAAAGGAACGCGAAAGGGCCGCGGAGGAAGGACGGCCCTCCCCCATCCAACCGGACAAGGCAGCCACCGATCGCGACTTCGATGCCGCCATCGACTTCGCCCTCGACAACCTGGACGACCTGAACATCGTCTGCGGCTCCCACAACGAGTCCAGCACCCTTAAGCTTGGTCTCGCCATGCAGGAAAACGGCATCGCCCCGGATGACCCGCGCATCGCCTTTGCCCAACTGCTCGGCATGAGCGACAACCTCAGCTTCAACCTCGGGGCGGGGGGGTACAACGTGGCCAAATACGTGCCGTATGGACCGCTCCGCGAGGCCATCCCCTACCTTATCCGGCGGGCGGAGGAGAACACTTCGGTGGGGGGGCAGACCTCGCGTGAGCTCGAACTCATCCGCGAGGAAATCCGGCGCCGCAGGGACAGCTGATCCCGGTCAGGGACAATCGCACCCTTCCATTCCGGCATCCAGTTCAAGGGCACGCACCGTGGTCGTGGAATCCGTCACCACGAATTCCGCGGAACGGGCGTCCGTCCGGATCAGGTAGTATTTGCCTGTACCTGCCTCGTTACGGACGTCGCTGTCGCCATAGGCGATGTCGCCTTCCTCGAGCAGACTCCGCAAATCCGCCATGGTCACCGCCCCGCATTGCATCAGGCAGCGCGTCCTTTCGTCACCCATCAGACCGGCATCGCCGAGGAATTGCCGCACCTGCGCATTGGGCAACCATTGCGTACAGGAACGACTACCGAAGAAGAAGAGGGCGAGCAGGGTGCCGATCAGCAAACCGATCATGTAGCGCCACAGGCGTTGGGTGAACGTCATGGTGCAAAGATGCGGGAACCGCCGCCGTAACTTTCGGGCATGCTGCAGACCGAAGGGCTTCGATACCGGTATCCGGGGGCGCCAGTGGAATTGGCCTTTCCGGACCTTTCCCTCGACCGCGGCAGCGAGCTGCTGCTGCTGGGGGCCTCGGGCACGGGCAAGACCACCCTCCTGCACCTCATCGCCGGCATGCGCACCCCCTCCAGCGGCAGCGTGACCCTGGCCGGATCGCCTTTCTCCTCGCTCGGAACGGCGGAGCGCGACCGCAGCCGCGGACGCAACATGGGCATCGTCTTCCAGACAGCCCACTTCGTGCGCAGCCTGACCGTCCGCGAAAACCTCGCCCTCGCCCGCTCGCTGGCCGGGTGCGACCCTGACGACGGCGTGGTGGCCGGCCTGCTTTCCGAACTGGGACTGGGCCACAAGATCGACGCCCCGGTGGACGCGCTCTCCGTGGGGGAGCAGCAGCGCGTTTCCATCGCGCGGGCAGTGGTGCACGCGCCGGGCCTCATCCTCGCC
>CALKUW010000359.1 GCA_937996585.1 uncultured Flavobacteriales bacterium | reverse complement strand
TCCTTGATGCTGTCGGACCAATCGATGGTGTCGAGTCCGTCGAGCAGCCGATCCGCGTAGGCCGTGATGCGCATCATCCACTGGCGCATCTTCTTGCGCACCACCGGATGCCCCCCCCGCTCACTGAGGCCCCCCACCACTTCATCGTTGGCGAGCACCGTGCCGAGGGCTGGACACCAGTTGACCTCGCTGTCGGCGAGGTAGGCCAGGCGGTAGGCCATCAGGATGCCATTGCGGCCGGCCACATCGAGCCCGTTCCACTGGTCAGCGGAGAACATGCCGTCGAAGCCGTCGCCCCAAGCGGCGCATCCGGCTTCAAGCAGGGTGTCCTCCCCGACCGACCAACCCAGGCCGGCATTGCCCGACACTGAGAAGACCTGGGTCAGGGCCTCGATCGGACGGGCCTTGCCCGCCTCGTGGTCGTACCCGTGCTCGAACAGGCGGGCAAAGATCCACTGCGTCCAGCGGTAGTAGTCCGGGCTGCTCGTCCGCACCTCCCGACTCCAGTCGTAGCTGAAGCCGAGCAGGTCGAGCTGGCTGCGGTAGCGGGCGATGTTGCGATCGGTCGTGATGGCGGGATGCTGGCCGGTCTGGATGGCATATTGCTCTGCGGGCAGGCCGAAGCTGTCGTAGCCCTGGGGGTGCAGGACGTTGAATCCGCACTGGCGCTTGTACCGCGCAATGACGTCCGAGGCGATGTAGCCGAGCGGGTGGCCGACATGCAAGCCAGCTCCACTGGGGTAGGGGAACATGTCGAGGACATAATACTTCGGCTTGTCCGCCACCTCCTCGGCGCGGTACGTGCCCTTTTCATTCCACGTTGCCCGCCACTTGGCCTCGATGGCCTTGAAGTCGTATTCCATTGCCCTGCGCGATGTGCCGCGAAGATACCCCTTGACCTGAACCACCGGCTCGCACCCCGAACCCATGAGATTCTCCGAGATGTGGTTCAACTTGCGGCCGTGTACGCTACCCGCATTCCCTCCGCCGTGCCCGGACTGTTTCCGGATTTTCGATGGACGGGTTCCGGGGAAGCACAGGCTATTCACCTGACCTTCGACGACGGTCCGCATCCAGAATGGACGCCGCGCATCCTTGACATGCTCGCGGAAGGAGGCCATAAGGGGACTTTTTTCCTGGTGGGGGAGAACGTGGAGCGGTATCCCGCGATCTTCGATCGCATTCGCGAGGAAGGGCACAGTTGGGGCAACCACACCATGCGCCACGAGTCCGGCTGGACCACAGGCCATTTCGCCTATCTCAAGAGTTACCTCGAATGCGAGCGCATCACGGGCTCGGGTTTGTTCCGCCCTCCTTACGGCCGGATCAGAAGGTCTCAGGCACGGGCCATCGGCGCGCGCAGCGAGATTGTGATGTGGGACCTGCTCACCGGCGACTTCGATCCGAGACGCAAGGCCGAAGACTGCCTGGAGGCCACCCTGCGCCACCTGAAACCGGGCTCCATCGCGGTGTTGCACGACAGCGACAAAGCGGCGGCACGTACCATGGACCTGCTGTCCGGCCTGCTGCATCACATGGAGGAGAATGATTGGAAAGGCTCCGCCCTTACCATGCGTTCTGAGCCCAATTGAAGGACGATTCCCACGTCCCTATTTCAAGGGAACTGACCATGTGCAGTGATGAATCTTCGGAAATTGCATAAGCCATGATCACTTCAATCCAACCCTTGCGTGTACTGTATATGGACGACGATGAGATGGCGCTGACCATGACGCAGCTGCAGCTCATCCGGGCGGGCATCCACATGGAAGCGACATCCGATGCCCTCGAGGCCGTCAGCATCATGACGACCCAGGAGTTGGACATCATCCTGTTGGACAGCGTCATGCCTACGATTGACGGCGTGGAATTCCTCCAGTTGATGCGCTCACTGCAGCTGGCCCATCCGGTGGTGTTCCTCACAGGCCACGGGGTGGAGGAATTGAGGGAGGCGACCCGGGAATTCGAGGTCCTGGGTGTGCTGGACAAGCAGGCCGACCGTCTTTCGCTACCCGAACGGTTGCGTGAACTGCATGCCGCTTATCTCAGCGGTCAAATCACGATGGATCCTGCTTCTGGCGGGCATCGCGCAGCATCTTGAGCTTCCTGCGGATTTCGTCCATCTCGCGGCGGTCCACCTCCACCTTCTTCTGGAAATCCGCCATGATGGAGGCAGCGCCCTTTCCGGTGAAGATGCCCATGTTGTTCTCGTATTGGGTCACCCGCTTGCGCAGCCGGTCCATTTTTTCGCGGAGGATGCGCTCCTCCTTGCGGGCCATGTGGTCGGCCCCTTCACCGGACACCAAGCTTTCCACGCGCTGCTTGTAGGCTTCCACCGAGCGTTCGCTCCGCTTCTCGCCGAGGGCGTCGAATTTGGCGTCCATGGCGGTGCGGTAGCGGTCCACGATCTGCTCGAACACGCGGCGGGGCACATGCCCGCTTTCAGCCCAGCGTTGTGAGAACGCCTTCAGGGAGGCGAGATCCTGACCGTGGTTTCCCGTCAATTCGAACGCTTCCACCTCCTTGATCAGGGCCTCCTTGGCCACTTGGTTCGCCTTGTATTCCTTGTCGCGGTCCGCGAATTGCGCCTTCCGCGCGGTGAAGAAGGTGTCGCATGACCCGCGGAACTGGCGCCACAACCGGTTCTCATCACGGGGTCCGGCAGACCCGAGGTCCTTCCACTCTTTCTGAAGGGCCATCAGCTTGTCCGCCGTCTGCTTCCAATCGGTGCTGTCCGCCAGTCCCGCGGCCTCTTCTGCAATCGCCTTCTTGCGGTCGCGCACCTTGTTCTGGGCGGCACGTACATCGGCAAAGGCCGCATCCCGCTTCTGGAAGAACAGGTCGCACAGGCCCCGGAATTGCTCCCAGACCTCCTGGTCGTCCTTCCTTCCGGCGAACCCGATGGCCTTCCAACGCTTCTGGATATCCTTGACCTTTTCCGCATGGGCGGGCCATTCTGAGGATGCGGTCAATTCCACCTCCAGCAGCGAGCGCACTTCCTCCACGAGGGCTTGCTTGGCTTCCAGGTTTTGCTGGTAGCCATCCCGGATGGAATCATAATGCGCCTTGATTTCATCGAGGGCGCCGCGCGTATGCCCGAAGAACGTGTCCGCGAGTTGCTCGTAGGTCTCTCTGGGGCTCGGCCCGATGTCGAACCAGGCCTTCATGTAGCTGCGCGCCAGCATCTCCTTTTCCTTGAGATCGATGACAGTGCCGAGCTGCGATGCCTGGGTGATGAGGTCCTCCTTCTTCTTGAGGTTGACCTGCAGGTCGTGGTCCTGCAGCTGCTTGTAGATGTTGACGTTATAGAAGAATTCATCCCGCAACCGGTGCCAGGCATCGTGGACCTCGCGGTATTGGTCTCCGGGCACGTTTCCGATGGCGTTCCACTCCTCGGTGAGGGCGTTGAAGGCATCGAACATCTTGCCGATGTGCTCCTCGTTCGCCACGAGCTCCTGCATGGATTTCAGGACAGCCTGCTTCTTGTCGAGGTTGGCGCGCTGCTCTGCTGCAACCTTTTCCCGCCAAGCCTTCTCGCGCTCTCGGAAGGCCTTGTACATCTCGTCGTTTCGGGCGTCTTCCTCATCCGGTTGGTATGAGAAGCGGATGGGCTCCTCACCGGGCTCCGGCGCCGGGTGTTCCTCTTCGTCGAATGCGGCCCGCTGTGCGGTAACGTCCTTTTCCCGGGCATCCTTGTACACCTCGAAGGCGGTGCGGACTTCGACCCGCACGGCTTCGATTTCCGGGTTCTCCAGCAACGTGGCGATGCGCTGATTGATCTCGGCTTTCATGATCGTTTTTCGTTGGCTTCGTCAGGCGTTCCCGACGGTTTGCAATTGGCGTTTCCGGTCGGGCGGTGGTCCGTAGATTCCGGCCCGTGGAAGTAAAGAAGGACGTTTCCTCGAAGATACGACATTGGTGTTCGCGGGCCGAGCGGTCGCCGGCGCAGGTGCGGCGCAAGCTTCATCAATGGGGTGAGCCTGCCCTTGCGGATCGGCTCATCGGTGAGCTGCTCGAGGAAGGCTACCTCGATGTTCCGCGTTTCGCCGAGGCCTATGCGCTCGATCATGTGCGCATCAAGGGTTGGGGTCCGAGGAAGGTACAGGCGGCACTGCGGCTTGAGCACGGCCTGGAGGACGCGGAAATCACCCGTGCCCTGTCCGCCGTGCAGCCCGAGGACATCGCGGAGGCCGCGCGCAGGGCCGTCCGGAAGCGCAAGCTGGGGCGTGCGGTTGAGGAGCCGGCCAAGGTCGTCGGCGCCCTGCTGCAACGCGGCTTCGATGTGGACGTCGCCCGGAAGGCCGTGGCCGAGGAGGCGGAGCGGACTAAATTTGACGCTTCATGGTGAACGCCGATCAAATTCAATCCGCCCGCGAGCGGGTGCTGTCCCTGAAGGGCTACCTCGCCATCGACCAGAAGCGCATCGACATCCAGGAGGACGAGAAATTGTCCCAGGATCCGGAATTCTGGAACGACGCCAAGGAGGCGGAAAAGGTGATGCGGCGCATGCGCGGCAAGAAGGCGTGGGTCGACGAATACGAGCGGGCGGAGACCGCCATCGAGGACCTGCAGGTGCTGTTCGATTTCTTCAAGGAGGGCGAGAGCACCGAGGAGGAGGTCATGGGCCAATATGACAGCCTGATCAAGTGCATCGAGGAGCTTGAATTCAAGCAGATGCTCTCCGACGAGGCGGACGGACTCAATGCCGTGGTGCAAATCACGGCAGGTGCCGGGGGCACCGAGTCGTGCGATTGGGCGGGCATGCTGTTGCGCATGTACACCATGTACGCGGACAAGGCGGGTTTCAAGGTCAAGGAAATCGACCGCCAGGACGGCGATGTGGCGGGCATCAAGCAGATCACCATGGAGGTCGATGGCGACTACGCTTTCGGCATGCTCAAGGGCGAGAACGGCGTGCACCGCTTGGTGCGCATCAGCCCATATGATTCGCAGGCACGCCGGCACACTTCGTTCGTGTCGGTGTACGTCTATCCGCTGGTGGACGACAGCATCGAGATCGAGGTCAATCCCGCCGACATCACCTGGGACACCTTCCGTTCCGGCGGTGCGGGGGGGCAGAACGTGAACAAGGTTGAGACGGGCGTCCGACTGCGCCACAAGCCCACCGGCATCATCATCGACAACACGGAGACACGTTCCCAGCTCGGAAACAAGGAGAAGGCCATCCAATTGCTCAAGTCACAGCTCTACGAGATGGAGATGGCCAAGCGCAACGAGGCCCGTGCGGAGATCGAGGCGGGCAAGAAGAAGATTGAGTGGGGCTCCCAAATCCGGTCCTACGTGCTGCAGCCATACAAGATGGTCAAGGACCTGCGTTCCAACTTCGAGACGTCCAACACGGATGCGGTCCTCAACGGCGACATTGAGGCGATGTTGAAGGCCAACCTCATGCATGCGGCTTCCGAACGGGCGGCCCAGGAGCATTGAACACCACACCCATGAACACCCGCATCGAAAAGGACACGCTCGGCGAAGTGGCCGTGCCCGCCGACCAGTACTGGGGCGCCCAGACCGAGCGCAGCCGGCACAATTTCCCCATCGGTCCGAGCGGCAGCATGCCCATCGAGGTGGTCCACGCCTTCGGCCACCTCAAGATGGCGGCTGCCAAGACCAATTGCGAGGCCGGCATCCTGACCGAGGCCAAGCGCGACCTGATCGTGCGCGTGTGCCAGGAAATCATCTCGGGCGACCTCGACCACTGCTTCCCGCTCGTGGTGTGGCAAACCGGTTCCGGCACGCAGTCGAACATGAACGTCAATGAGGTCATTGCCAACCGCGCCCACGTCCTGGCCGGCGGCACCCTCGGCGAGGGCGACCGACCGGTGCACCCCAACGACGACGCGAACAAGTCCCAGAGCTCGAACGACACCTTCCCCACGGCGATGCACATCGCCGCCTATGACCGCATCGTCCGGACCACGATTCCTGGAGTGGAGCGTTTGCGGAATGCGCTCGCTGCCAAGGCGGAGGAGATGGCCGATGTGGTGAAGATTGGTCGGACCCACCTGATGGATGCGACGCCCTTGACCCTGGGCCAGGAGTTCGGAGGCTACGTCGCCCAGCTTGACCATGGCTTGCGGGCCCTGCGGTCCACCTTGGGCCACCTCGCTGAACTGGCGCTCGGGGGAACGGCGGTCGGTACGGGCCTCAACACGCCCGAGGGTTACGCAGAATCCGTGGCGCGCCACATGGCCGACTCCACGGGGCATCCCTTCGTGACCGCCCCCAACAAGTTCGAGGCCCTCGCGTCGCACGACGCGGTGGTTGAGGCGCACGGTGCCCTGAAGCAGCTCGCCGTCAGCTGCAACAAAATCGCCCACGACATCCGCATGATGGGCAGTGGGCCCCGCAGCGGCATCGGTGAGCTCGCCCTTCCGGCCAACGAGCCGGGATCGAGCATCATGCCGGGCAAGGTCAATCCGACCCAGGCCGAGGCCCTCACCATGGTCTGTGCGCAGGTCATGGGCAACGACGTCGCCATCACGGTGGGCGGCACCCAGGGCCACTTCGAGCTCAACGTCTTCAAGCCCATGATGGCGCGCAACATCCTCGAATCGGCCCGCCTGCT
>CALKUW010000358.1 GCA_937996585.1 uncultured Flavobacteriales bacterium | reverse complement strand
CTGCGGACCAGCCATCAGGGCTGGCGCCGGATAGCGTGGCACCGCTACCGGAATCTGTGTTGAAGTTGGCTTCGTAGAGCGTGGTTGTGGTTTGACCTTGGGATACCAAACAACCCAGGATGAACAGTCCCAAAGGGACTGAACGCAGACAAGCGAGGAAGGGGCGCAAGTGTGGCATTCAAGCAAGAAAACGGTCCGTTGTAAACGTACGCTCAGCCCCCTCATTATCAACGCGTTTTTGTGGGGTGCAAATCCACTTTATGGCAGGACATTACACGCCCTTGCTTTATAATGTGTAATACGTGCGGCGATAACCTGATGAATGAGCCATCAAATCGATGACGAGGAGAACTGCATCTCGAAAAGCTTGAAATACAACCCTTTCGCTGATAATAGCTCCTCATGCCGCCCCTGCTCACGAATCTGCCCCTGATCCAAGACGACAATCCGATCTGCATCACGGATGGTGGACAAGCGATGTGCAACCATCAAACTCGTCCTTCCCTTGGTCAATCGATCCGTTGCCGATTGGATCAACTGCTCACTCTCGGGATCGACCGAACTCGTGGCTTCATCCAACACCAGAATGCCGGGCTTCTGAGCATAGGCCCGCACGAAGGACATCAGCTGACGCTGTCCCGTAGAAAGCATCACTCCGCGTTCCTTGACATCATACTGAAGGCCTCCAGGCAACTGATCCACAAGACCTTGCACACC
The DNA here is from genome assembly GCA_937996585.1 of uncultured Flavobacteriales bacterium. Classification (GTDB taxonomy): domain Bacteria; phylum Bacteroidota; class Bacteroidia; order Flavobacteriales_D; family Sanyastnellaceae; genus UBA8752. The sequence goes on along the minus strand of CALKUW010000358.1, from coordinate 5,451 downwards.
CACTACCTCAACAGCTTCCTGAATATCCCCGTCCGTAATCCCAGGATCATAAAGCGTGATGTTCTCACGCAAGGAACCCGTAAACAGAAACACATCCTGCAACACAACACCGATTGAACGGCGCAGAACATCGAGGGGAATGGTCCTCAAATCATGTCCATCAATCGTGATCGTTCCCTTCTGGTACTCATAGAATCGGCACAAGAGGTTGATGATGCTGCTTTTACCGGCTCCCGTGGCCCCGACAAAGGCCACCCGCTCCCCCGCTTTCACTTCGAAACTCACGCCCTCCAGAACCCAATCTTCATCGCGGTAGGCAAACCATACATCATCAAAGACTATGTGACCTTCAAGAGACTCAATTTCAGTATTATAAGATTCATCAGGTGAAGCGAATTCTTCACGCGTATCCAAGAGGTTGAACACCCTGCTGGCGTTGACGATTCCCATCTGCAAGACGTTGAACCGATCTGCCAATTGCCGGATGGGACGGTACAACATGAACACGTACAGAATGAACTGCAACACGAGTCCCAGCGTCAAGCCGCCCCTGGCCACCCCGTCAACGCCGAACCACAACAGAAGGGCCACGCTGGTAGCCGACAACATCTCGACTACGGGAAAGAAGATTGAGAAGGCCCAGATGGAACGGATGTTCGCCGCGCGGTGCGCAGCATTGTGAATCGCAAACTTCCCCCGCTCAGCCTCTTCCCGGCCGAAGGCCTGAATAATGCCCATCCCCGTCACGTGTTCCTGGACGAACACATTGATGCGCGCAACCTCATTCCTGACCGAAACGAAGGCCTTTTTGATGGCCCGCTGAAAGACCCTTGTCGCCAACAGCAGGATGGGAATGGGCAAAAGGACAACGGCCGTCAACGTCGGATCCACCCAGAGCATGGCACCGATGATGACCCCCAATTTCAGGATGTCCCCCACTGCATTCAGCAGGCCATTCGAGAACACGTCCGCGATGCCGTCAACGTCGCTTATGTGACGAGTAACCAATTGACCAACGGGTGTTTGGTCAAAATACTTCAAGCGAAACTTTAAGACATGGGCGAAGAGTTCCGAACGCAAATCGAGCGTCACGCTCTGTGCCACCCAATTGGCCCAGTAGGTCTGCCAGAATTGAAGCAGGGCCTCGACGACGATCAGTCCCACAACCCAGAGGAAGACGAGGAGAAGGCCCTCCCTGTCCCCCACCGCAATGTGCTCGTCCAGGGCCAGGCGAATGAGATAGGGACGGACCCACGCCAGACCGGAAAGCACAACGACGAGCAACCCGGTCAACGCGAAACGTCGGCGGTAAGGGCCAACACGGTCCAGGATGCGCCTCAGGATGCGTGCATCGAAAATCCTACCTGTAGTCTCAGGTGCGCTCATCCATCTATGAAGGGGTAATCCACCCTCGAAAGGTAGAGCCCACATGCTGGTGCGGAAGCCCCCGCCATGGAGCGGTCCGCCATTGCCACAATGTGATGCATCTGCTCGGCAGGCATCCTGCCCTTTCCGATTTCAAGGCACGTCCCCACAATGGCGCGCACCATGTTGCGCAAGAACCGATCGGCGACCACATCAAACCGGTACCGGTGTTCATCCACGACCGTCCACTCGGCCAGTCGCACGTCACAAATCGTTGTTTTCTGCCCTCCTCCCGCCTTGCAGAAAGCCGCAAAGTCACCTTTGAACACAAGGGCCTCACAAGCCCTGTTCATGGCATCCACATCCAGCTCCTGGTACACGCGTGCACTGCGCCCCTCGAGGAAAGGATCCTTCCAACTGTGCACATGGTAAGCGTAAGCGCGCTCCTGCGCATCGAAACGGGCGTGGGCCCGGTCTTCCACCTCGAAAATGCGACGCACCCCGATGTCTGGGGGCAACATGCCGTTCAGCTTCCACGCGGCCTGCTCCCAATCCGCGAAACGTTCCGTGAAAGGACCTTCCCAATCGAAGTGGGCGTAAAAGGCACTCGCGTGCACCCCCGTATCCGTTCTCCCGCACCCCACCACAACCGTGGGCGCACCCAGAAGGCTGGAAAGCTTCTCCTCCAGCACCTGCTGGACGGAAATCGACTCAGGTTGCCGCTGCCAGCCATGGTAGGCCGAGCCGTCGTAGGACAGGTCGAGGAAGCAGCGCACGGGATGGCGCGGCCCTCAGGCCCAGTTGACGATGCCTTCGTGCTGGTACTCACCGGCGGCGAGCCGGTCCTTGACCTTCTTGAAGGTCTCAATCGTGTAGTTGACGTCCTCCAACGTGTGCACAGCCGTGGGAATCAGGCGAAGCATGATCACGTCCTTCGGCACCACCGGGTACACCACGATGGAGCAGAAGATGCCGTGGTTTTCACGCAAGTCGAGCGTGAGGTTCGTCGCCTCGCCCAGGCCGCCCTTCAGGAAGACCGGCGTGACGCAGCTGTTGGTATTGCCGATGTCGAATCCGGCGTCGCGGAGCCCCGACTGCAGTGCGGAAGCCACCGTCCACAGCCGCTCCTTGTGCTCCGGCTGGGTCGTCATCATCTCCAAACGCTTGATCGCACCGATGACGATGGGCATGGGCAACGACTTCGCGAAGGTCTGGGAACGCATGTTGTAGCGCAGGAAGTCAATCACGTCCTTGGGACCGGCCACGAAGGCACCCACCGTGGCCATGGCCTTGGCGAACGTGCCGAAGTAGACATCAATGGCATCGTGGCATCCCTGCTCATCTCCGGCACCGCGGCCGTTTTCTCCTACTGTACCGAATCCGTGGGCGTCGTCCACGAACAGCCGGAAGCCGTATTGGGCCTTGTACGCTGCGATTTCCTTGAGCTTGCCCTGGTCGCCGGCCATGCCGAACACACCCTCGGTCACCACGAGAATGCCACCTCCGGTCTGCTCCGTCAGTGCCTTGGCCCGGTCGAGCTGCTTGACGAAGCTCTCCATGTCGTTATGGTTGAAAACGAAGCGCTTGCCCTGATGCAGGCGCACGCCGTCAATCATGCAAGCGTGGCTCTCGCTGTCATAGACGATGACATCGTGGCGCGTCACCAGTGCTTCAATGGCGCTCTGGCACCCCTGGTATCCATAGTTCAGGAGGAAAGCATCCTCCTTCTGCATGAACGCTGCCAGGCTATCCTCGAGCTGCTCGTGGTACTTCGTCTGACCACTCATCATGCGGGCCCCCATGGGATAGCCCATACCCCACTCCTTGGCTGCTTCGGCGTCAACGGCGCGCACTTCGGGGTGATTGGCGAGGCCGAGGTAGTTGTTGATGCTCCAAACGAGCACCTCCTTACCCCTGAACATCATCCGGTTGGAGATGTCGCCTTCGAGCTTCGGGAATGTGAAATAGCCGTGGGTGTCCTTGGCGTGCTGGCCGAGGGGGCCACGGTCTTTGCGGATGCGGTCGAAAATGTCCAAAACGTGGTGTTGCGTTGGTAAATCGAAGCGGCGAAGGTACTGAACCTGAACTGGAACCGCATCCATTGTGCAACAAGTGTTGGCATATCCCGGTGTGCTTTGGGGACGGTGGAATGGACATGCCTTCTATTTTCGCCGCCATGCGTTCCGCCCACATGTCATCCGTACTCGCCCTGCTGCTGCTCATGGCGGTAGGTTTCGGTTGCGGAGACTACCAGAAAGTGCTGAAGAGCACCGATCCCGAGCTCAAGTGGACCAAGGCGCAAGAGTATTTCGCCGACGACCGCTGCATGCAGTCCCTTCCCCTGCTGCAGGAGCTGATCGGGTTGTTCCGCGGCACCGAGCGCATGGAGGACGTGTACTACATGTACGCCGAGGCCCAACTCTGCATCCAGGATTGGTACATGGGGCGTTACGCCATGCGCAACTTTGCGAAAACCTTCCCCAACTCGGAGCGCTCCGAGGAAGCGGAATTCCAGGCCGCCCTATGCAGCTTTCGCCTGTCCCCCGGACCGGAACTCGACCAGAGCGAGACCCAGGTGGCCATGGACGAACTCCAACTCTTCCTCGACCGATACCCCACCACACAGGTCAAGGACAGCTGCAACCGCATGATCGCCACCCTGCGCGGAAAGTTGGAGACCAAGGCGTGGAACGGCGCCAAACTCTACTTCACCACAGGCAAATTCCAGAGTGCCTCAAAAGCGCTGGACCAGTTCATGCAGGAATGGCCGGCGAGCAGCTACGCCGAGGAAGCCCAGTTTCTGGTTCTGAAAAGCCAATTCCTTTACGCCGAGCAAAGCACGCTGCGCAGACAGGCCGAGCGCTATGCGGATGCCATTGAATCCTACTTTACCTTTGCGGCCCGCTTTCCTGAAAGCACCCTCCTCCGGGAGGCTGAACAATTCCACCGCAAAAGCCGGTCGGGACTGGACAGGGCCAGCAAGGAAGCACAATAGTCGATCCGCACCATGAGCGCCAACAAGACCCAGCAGGCAGCCCGCAACACCGTGACCCGGGACACCCACGCCATCGACCAGCAGGTCAATGGCAATCTGTTCGAAGCCATCGTCGTGCTGTCCAAGCGCAGCACCCAGCTTGGGCAGGACATCAAGGAGGAGTTGAACTCCAAGCTTGAGGAATTCATCACGGTCTCCGACAGCCTCGAGGAAGTCTTCGAGAACCGCGAGCAGATTGAGATCTCCAAGCACTACGAGCGCCAGCCCAAGCCGCACAGTGTGGCCATCAAGGAGCTCGAGGAAGGCAAGGTGTACTTCCGGATGCCCACCGAGGAGGAGCTCGCAGCAGAGGCTGCCCGCCAGGAAGAGCTCCGCCGCGAGCGCGAAGAGCGCCGCAACCGCCGCTTCCAGCAGCGCGACAACTGATTCCCGCCATGGGAACCCTCTCGGGCCGCCGCATCGTCCTGGGCGTGACCGGGAGCATTGCCGCTTACAAATCCGCCCACGTCGTTCGTGAACTGGTCAAAGCCGGTGCTGAGGTCCGTGTCGTGATGACGCCGGGCGCCAAGGAATTCATCACCCCCTTGACCCTGGGCACGCTCAGCGGAAACCCCGTGCACAGCGAGCTCACCGAAGACCGTGAGGCCGGAACCTGGACCGACCATGTGGAGCTCGGCCTCTGGGGCGATGTCGTGCTCGTGGCCCCCGCGACAGCGCACACACTCGCCGGCATGGCGGAAGGACGTGGCGACAGCCTTCTGTTGACCGTTCTCCTGAGCGCCAAATGCCCGGTCGTGGTCGCACCAGCCATGGACCGCGACATGTTCACCCATGCCGCCACAACCGCCAACCTGCAGACTTTGCAAGACCGGGGCGTCCACATCATCGACCCCGACACCGGCGAATTGGCCAGCGGCCTGTCCGGCAAGGGCAGGATGGCGGAACCCGAGCGCATCCGCGAGGAGCTGGTCGAGTGGTTCCAATCGCAGTGCCCGCTGCTCGGCTACCACGCCCTCATGACATCCGGGCCTACCGAGGAGCCCATCGATGCCGTCCGCTTCATCGGCAACCGGTCCTCAGGAAGGCAAGGC
>CALKUW010000357.1 GCA_937996585.1 uncultured Flavobacteriales bacterium | reverse complement strand
GGTTGCCAGGCATTTGGATCCACCAGTCCCGGATTTCCGGGAGATGCCAACTCAAGGTCCGGATTGATGGGAGCATAATTGACGTTGCCATAATCGATGTGTTCATTGGCGCCATCCTGCAACCCAAACTCGATCATTCGTGCCGCTATGTAATTGCCCAGAGCGGCCGGTCCCTCAGAAAGGTCCTCGGACAGATAGGTGGTCGGATACCCCAGCAGATTCATCTCCGCATCGAAAGCCGCGAGTGAGGTCGAAGCCCCCGGACTGTCCAAAAAACGATGAGTCAACAATCTGTAGGCCGCATAGCTCATGGCCATGTCCACCGCTTCTGCCCGAAGGCTGGGGTCCGTTGGCACATCGATGAGCGCAGTATCGATCGGACAGGTAAAGTCTCCCCATGTATTGCCGAGGAAACAAGGCGCGTCGAGGTCATCATAGATGGCAAACGCGTCATACATCGCAACGGACGTGTGAAAGAGGTTCCGCGCGTGGACGGTAGGTCGGGCGAAGTCACCCCGAATCGCCTCCAGCAGAAGCTCATTCCATTGCCGAGCCACCGTGCTTTCGACAGCGGCCATCCTTGCATCCTCTGAGGAGCCATATACCGTTGGACCATAAGCCGCTTGCTGACCTTCAAGGGTCAGCGGCAGACAAAGGCAGCAGCAAGCCAACAAGCGGATGAGCGGGCGTTGGTCCATGAGTGAATTCAATATAATAACACCCCCCCAAACAGACGGTTCACCCTACCCTGAATCAAGGGTACGGATTTGTATATGGGCTACCTGAACGGCTCAATCTGCCTCACCGAGCTCCTCCAGCACTTTCTGAACCTCACCTTCGGCCTTGCGCAGGCGGGCCCCGCAGAAGGCGATCAGTTGGGCGGCGCGCTTCACTTTATCCGCCAATTCATCCACCCCGATCGCATCCTGTTGCAGGTCGTCCAGGATGGTCTTCAATTCGGCATAGGCCTCGTCATACCCTTTGGGGTCCTGTGAATCACTCATGGCTGATTGGTTTCGTCGTTTTTCTTGATTTCCGTGATGGTGGAGGACACCGTTCCCTCGGCGAATTGGGTCTCCACTTGATCCCCCACCTTCAATTCACCGGCATCGCGGATGGCCTTGCCATCCTTCCGGGTGACCGAAAAACCGCGCTTGAGCGTGGGCTCGGGTCCGAGCATGGCCAAGGTCCCCTTGATGCTTCCCATGCGCTCTTCGTGCTGACGCAATTGGCGTGTGGCCTCCCGCATGATCTGTTCCTCCGCGTCACGCAACCTGTCGTATCGTACCGGTACGATCGCACTGCTCCCGGAGGCCAGCAAGGATTTTACGTTGCCCAGTTGGGCCAACCTCTCCGCCAGCAGCGAACGCGAGCGCCGAACCACACCATTGGCGCCGGTATGAAGCGCTCCCCTTTCGGTTCGAACGAAGGTCAATGGCCGTTCCCGGATGAAAGTCGCCATCCTGCCCAACAGGCCTTTGTCGTCTGCAATGTGGGTACGGGCCAATTGGGCGATGGCGCGGGCCTCCACCGCCATCGACTCCTCGAATACCGCTGTCCGCTCCAATATGAAATCCGCCACGGCAGTGGGGGTCTTGCAAGCGGTATGGGCCACGACGTCCACCAGCGTCTGGTCGGTCTCATGGCCGATGCCAACGATGACGGGCACCTCCATGCTGGCGATGGTACGACATAGCGACAGGTCGTTGAACGCATCCAGATCCAGCTTTGCCCCTCCCCCGCGCAACATCACGACCGCATCTACATCCGTCTTCAGGGCCACCCGACCTGCACGGTGCAGGGCCTTCACGAGCGCGGCAGGCGCCTGCGTACCCTGCACGGTCGCATCGATGATGCCGATGTCCTGCACGTAGCCCCACGCATTGTTTTGCAGGTGGGTCATGAAATCCGTGAACCCCGCCGTCCCTGCCGAACCGATGAGCAGCAAACGCTGGGGTACGGGCGACAGGGACAATTGCGCATTGCGTCCCACAGCGCCCTCCTTGGTCAGCGCCTCCAGCGTCGCCTTGCGCCTGCGCTCCATCTCACCGAGCAGAACATCGAGGTCGATCTCCTGGATGTTGAGCGAGAACCCATAGACGGCATGGAACGCCATGTGCGCACTGAATACGATTTCGCGTCCAGGCTTGAGGACCTCATCGAATTCCTGGCCCAACTGCTTTCGGATGGAAGACAGGCGCGACGCCCAGATGCGCCCCTGTATCCTCGCGACCGTATTGCCTTCCATAGCCTCCACGAGACTCAGATAGGCATGTCCCTTGTTGATGTTGAATTCGCTGATCTCTGCCCGGACCCAGAAGAGCCGGCCTCGGGTCCGGTCCTCCAGCATCTTCTCCACAGCGCGTGCCACCTTGCTCAGGGGGTACACGTCCCGCTCGTCAACTCGGTTGGCAGGGGTCGATGAAAGGTCTGGACCGGACGTCATGGGAACCTGAAACTTACCCATAAAAAATGGGGAGGTGAACGCCGTTGCGAACACCTCCCGCTGGAAGAAACCAAAACCATGCTTGCTGATGTTATGGGGCGGTTCGGAGAAGCGGTTGCGCTTCGTTTGCCCCTTTCAGACATGACGAAGATGGGGTGGCCCTTCGCCCCCAACAGCCACGTCGGTCATCCGCTGGAATGACATGCGTCAACGCACCGGGGTCATCCCGTGGCAATGTCCATAAAAAGCAGAAGGCCGCCCCATCGGGACGGCCTTCCGTAATCAGGTTCTATGGCTCAGAAGATCACTCGCTGACGAGGAGCTTCTTGACGAGCACGTAGTCGTTGCTCGACATGCGGATCTGGTACATGCCGCTGGCCAACGTGCTGGCGTCGATGTCCAGGACGTACTGGACATCCTCACTGGCGTTGCCGTCGAACAACTCAGCCACGTAGCCACCGCCCATCGTGTAGAGGTCGATGCGCAGGCGCATGTTGTTGTTCACCACGAATCCAAGCGTAGAGATGTCGCTGGTCGGGTTCGGCTGGAGGCCGGTGATGCGGATCGGATCCTTCAGGCTGCTCGTACCGGAGGTGATGTCCACAGGCGTGTGGTCGCCACCGCTGACCGTGCTGTTGGCACCGTCGCCGAACATGCCCGTACCCATATCGGAGTAGCTGAAGCCGTTGCTGTTGCCACAGTCGTCGACCACGTTGTAGCTGTAGTCGATCTGCCATCCGAGGCAGCAGTCGAGGTCGAAGAAGATGTCACCACTGGAGGCCACCGTACCCTGGCTTGCGCCGTCGTAGATGTACTCACCGGTCCAGAAGAACCAGGCGCTGGCACCGTAGTTCTCGTTCTTGTTGTTGGCACCCTCACCGACCTGCAGGCCGTAGTAGGCGTTGAGCGGCTGGTGTGACAGGGCGAACTCGGAGCCGGCGAAGCGACCCGTACCGCTCATGGTACCACCGTCCATGATGTAGTACAACCACTCCGTCCAGATTTCGACACCCGGGAAGATCTCGGCACAATCCTTCTTGTAGTTGTGCAGACCCGGCAGGCCGAGCCACTCGTTCCAGTCGTATGCACCGTCGTACATGGCGTCGAAGATGAAGCCGGCGTCGCCTGCTGCATTCTCGACCTCGAGCACGATGTGCATGGAGCTGTCGTTCATGATCTCCACGATGCTGCTGCCGCCATCGACCAGGGTGAAGGACTCACCACCGGCGAAATTGAAGAGGCGGATGGCCTCCGGCGCGCGGTCGTCACAGGTCTCACCGTTGGCAAGGGCCTCGACGTCGCTCGGCATGCAGTAGTTGGCGATGTCACCCGTGGGCACGTAACCCATCGTGTCGGCCGTCATCGTCAGGGCCACCTCGCTGTCGCAGTTCTCCACGTAGGAGGGAGCGCAAGCGGCGGGGATCTCCATGAAGTCGAGGACGTCATTCACACCGTTGCCATTGTCGTCACCGCAGGTGTACTCCACCGTCTCTCCGTTCTCGATGTCACACGTGTTGGTGAACTGCGGAGCGATGGTGTCGAGCACCACGATGTACTGGTAGGTGTAGGCCGTGTCCGTGTTGCCACAGTCATCGGTCACGATGGACTGCCAGGTACGGGGCACCACGTAGCTGCCCTGGATGTTGGAGTCGTCGCCCTCGCATCCATCGCCGATGGTGACGGTGCGCAGCTGCTGCTGGCTTCCGTCGCCCTGCGGGAAGTACTGGACGAAGAGCTGACCGTTGATCGTGCCGTCGGTCGTCAGCTGGGCCACGAGGACCTTGCCGTCTGCACCGGCGTAACCGTTGGCGTTGCCGTTGAGGGTGAAGAACGCACCACCGAACGTGCTGCCGATGTTGATGTCCTCACCGTTCTCGAAGTTCGTGAACCAGGGAGCGTCAGGCGTCTCCACAGCGTCGATTGAACCCTCACCGGCACCCAGGTCAGGCTGCTGGTCGAGACCGATCGTCACGTAGCTGTCGTACTCCAGCTCGGGGAACGCACCGTACAGGATCGGGTTCAGGTTGTTCGGCGTGTGGCTTCCCAGCGGGTGCTGGTAGAAGCTCGTCGTCGTGCGCAGCTGCGTGCTGAAGGTACCCTCACCACTGATGGAGCTCAGGAAGTCTCCTTCCTCGGGGAGCACCACGTAGATGCGGTACGTCGTCATGCCCGTCAGGTCACCGGACGTGTGCTCGGCAGTAGCCTCCACGGAGACACCCAACGTTCCGAACAGGGACTCGAAGTCGGCCGAGTAGTCCTCGTAGGAGATGGCCACGGCCACATCGCTGTCGCAGTTGTCGGCAGCATCCACTGCAGGCATCATGCTCGGCGTGAGGTCAGCCTCGCAGTCGAGGTCGAGATAGAGCGTATCGGTCGGCAGGCTTGCCATGGTCTGCGTCGGGGCCACCTCGTCATTGACGGTGATGGTCTGGTCGCAGGACACGCTGTGGCTGTTGCCGCAGTCGTCCGTAGCGGTTGCCGTGAACGTCCGTACGAAGTTGTACGAACCGTCCAACTGGTCATCATCACCAGCGCAGATGTACGTCGGGGCACCGTCGGTGTACGTCACCTCGACCGTCACATTCAGGTCGCAGTTGTCCGTACCCTCACCGGTAGCCATACCGAGGGCCTCCGTGCTCAGGTCAGCTTCGCAGTTCTCGTCGGTGTTCACAATCGCGTCTGCCGGGCAGGTGATGCTGGCCACAGGTGCGATGTTGTCCTCCACGATGATCAGCTGCTCACAGCTCTCGCTGGAAGTGTTGCCGCAGTCGTCACCGGCGGAAGCCGTCCAGGTACGGGTGAACTGGTAGCCACTCGTGCCACAGGTGTACTCGGGAGCACCGTCGCTGTAGCTGTACGTGATGGTCACATCCGTATCACAGTTGTCCGTCGCCGTAGCGAAGGCACTGCCCGTGATGGAGGGATCCACGTCCGTCTCGCAGGCCGCATCCAACTGGACCGTAGCCGTATCCGGGCAGGTCAGTTCGATCGTCGGTGCAGCGATGTCGAAGGTGTTGATCGTCTGCGTGCAGATCTCCGTCGTGCTGTTTCCGTTGCAGTCAACAGCAGTCACGGTGAAGGTCCGGACGAAGTTGTAGCTGCCCTCCGGGTTGGCATCAACGCCGACCATGCTGCAGTCGAATTCCACCTCATCGCTGTAGGTGTAGCTCACATCGAGGTTGGCGTCACAGTTGTCCGTGACGGTCCATTCCACCTCGCCGAGGGTGGCCAGGCTCGTGTCCACATCAGCGAAGCAGACGTTGATGAGGTTGGCACCGTTCGGGCAGTCGAGCGTCAGGGCCGGAGCGCTGTTGTCGATCACCGTGATGACCTGATCACCCGTTGCGGAGGTCGCGTTTCCACATTGGTCGACGACCGTGACTTTCCAGGAGCGGGTGAAGGTGTAAGTACCAATGGGCTCACCACAAGCATAGGTGGGAGGACCATCGATGTAGCTCAAGTCCACGGTAGGATCGGGATCACAATCATCGGAGTACTCGAAAGTTCCGTATCCAATCGCCTCAGGACTCAGGTCCGCATCGCAATTCTCGTCGAGGTAGACCGTCGTGGTCGTCGGACCACCTCCGCTGCCTTCCACCGTGAACTCGAGGGAGACCATGTTGCCGTCGGTGAAGTCAAGGGAGCCTTCAGCACCACCGGAGATGACCACAGCATCCTCACCCGTAGCAGGTGCCCAGGCCCAACCGTCGCCCCAGCCGTCAAGCAGGGTAATGGTATAGACACCGGGATCGAGCGTCAAGGTCTCGATGGTCGTACCGTTGTCCGGGAAGTATCCCAATTCATAGGTAGCGATCTCATTGCCATCGGCGTCCGTGATGCTCGCTCCAGCCTCGGAAGCTCCATACTGGTCCGTGGTGAACGTGAAGGTCACGTCAGCAGCAGCAGGAGGAGCCTCCACCGTGAACTCGAGGGAGACCATGTTGCCGTCGGTGAAGTCCAGCGAGCCTTCAGCACCACCGGAGATGACCACAGCATCCTCACCCGTAGCAGGTGCCCAGGCCCAGCCGTCACCCCAGCCGTCAAGCAGGGTGATGGTGTAGGTACCAGGATCCAGAGAGAGGGTCTCGGTGGTCGTACCGTTGTCCGGGAAGTAGCCCAGATCGTAGGTGGCAATCTCAGCACCCTCGCTATCGGTGATGCTGGCACCAGCCTCAGACGCTCCATACTGGTCCGTGGTGAACGTGAAAGTGACGTCCGCCGCAGCCGGGGGAGCTTCCACCGTGAACTCCATGGAGACCATGTTGCCATCGGTGAAGTCGAGCGAGCCTTCGGCACCGCCTGCAATCACCACAGCATCCTCACCCGTAGCGGGTGCCCAGGCCCAGCCGTCGCCCCAGCCGTCAAGCAGGGTGATGGTGTAGGAACCAGGATCCAGAGAGAGGGTCTCGGTGGTCGTACCGTTGTCCGGGAAGTATCCCAATTCATAGGTAGCGACCTCATTGCCATCGGCGTCCGTGATGCTCGCTCCAGCCTCGGAAGCTCCGTACTGGTCAGTGGTGAACGTGAAGGTCACGTCAGCAGCACCACCTCCAGAGGAAATACCCGGAGGAGCGATGCTCGCTTCAGGAGCGACGATGTCGTACGTCGGGATGTACTGGATGGCCGGCACTGCGGACACATTTCCAGACTCGTCATAGGCCACCCAGTGGCGGACCCAGGTACCGGGGCAGGAACCGGACGTCAGGTAAGCATCGATGACCTCATAGGTCAAGTCGCTCTGGCAACCGTCCGATGCACTGACCGGCATGAAGTTCACATCATAGGGATCTCCCATCTCGGAGCAAGGGATGGAGGCGGGGTACAACTCAGCCGGGTCGTCCGACATGAGGGGACCATCCAAATCCGTGAAGGTGATGCTCTGGTCACATTCCTGAGTGGTCACGTTGCCACAGTTGTCGGTAGCCGTCACCGTGAACGTACGCGTGATGAAGTAGTCACCGTCAATCTGGACCATGTCGTCGCTGTAGGTGTAGCTCACCTCAACATCGGCATCACAGTTGTCGCTCACCGTCCAGGTGGGCTCACCGTTGGTTTCCGTCGAGAGCTGGGCACTGGCATCACCGGTCACGGTGAAGTCAAGGGAAGCCGACGAACCATCGAGGAAGTCGAGCGAACCGGAAGCACCTCCGGAGAGGGACACGGCGTCTTCTCCCGTAGCAGGTGCCCAGGACCATCCGTCACCCCAATCATCACCAAGAGTGATGGTGTAGTCTCCCGGATCGAGGGTCAGGGTCTCGCTGGTCGTATCGCTGTTGGCGAAGTAGCCCAGCGGGTAGTCTGCCACAACAGCACCTTCACTGTCCGTGATGGTGGCTGAAGCCTCGCCTGCGCCATATTGGTCCGTGATGAACGTGAAGGTCACGTTGGACGGACCGGAACCGAAGCACTCGTTGATGTGCGGGTAATCAGCCGGACATGCAATGCTCAAATCAGGTCCTTGCGTATCCACGACCGTGATGGTCTGGGTCTGCGTGTGGCTGTTGCCCGCGCAGTCGACCGTGGTCCAGGTGCGCTCGAGGGTGTAGCTGTCTGCACAGTCTCCATCGGTGCGAACCTCACCATCGAAGGTCGTGCTCGGGTTGCCGTCGCAGTTGTCGCTGGTTCCAAGGCTGGCAATCGTGGCCACGGCCGGAACAGCATCACATTCCACGTCGACCACATCAGCCGGGAAGGAGGTGAACTCCGGAGCCGTGCTGTCGTCGATGGTGATTTCCTGGACGTGCTGGGCGAGGTTCTCATCGCAGTCGTACACACTGTACGTACGAACGATGGTGTACTCCTGGGCGCAAGCCGTGGTCAGGATGACGTCCTCGTAGGTGACGAAGATCTCGGCATCGCAGTTGTCCACAGCTTCGGCGTGGAGACCGTCACCTGGCGTGTACTCCGGTACGGCGTATCCATCGACGTCTCCGGTCAGGGAAGCGTCGCTGCACTCGAGGGTCAAATCGGCCGGAGCCAGCGTGAACTCAGGAGCCGTGCGGTCAGCCGTCACGACGATCTGCTGGATCGACGTGCTGTTGCCACACATATCGTATGCCGTGTAGTCGATGATGTAGTCATCGGTACAAGCACTGGAGAGCGGAGTGCAGTCCACATCAACGTGGCTGAGCTCGCAGTTGTCGGTGGCAGTAGCCAGACCGATGCTGTTCAGGTAGCTGTAGTCACAGGCACCCGGGATCCACAGGTCGCACTCGATGGTGTCCACCTGGTTGTAGGCGAAGCTCGGGGCAATCTGGTCCTGGATGTCGATGCGCTGGTTGTCGCTCACAGCCGTGGCGTTGCCGCAGCTGTCCGTAGCCATGGCGGTCCACACACGGATGATGCTGTAGCAGCCCGTGCTGATGCTGTCGACAACGTTGTCAGCGTAGCTCAGACCCGTGGCGGCGAGGTCACAGTTGTCACTGTAGGTCGTAGCGGCCGTACCCGTGTTGGTCGGGTCGAGGTCCACGTAACAGAGACCGTTCACGTTCAAGGTGATGTCCGCCGGAGCATCCACCGTCACATCGGGTTGCGTGTTGTCCTCGATCGTGATCGTTTGGACGTGGTAGGCCTGGTTGCCGAAGCAGTCCGTGGCCACCCAGGTACGCTGGAGCGTCCGGCAGCTGCTGGCCGTGTACTGGGTCGTGGTCTCACCCACCAACTCAACGCACACGAAGTAGTCATCACCGTCAGCGAATCCGGAAGTGTTCGGATCGAATCCGGCAGCACAGCCGTACTCACTGTCGTCGCAGTTGTCGCTGAAGAGGATGACCTCATCGGCAGCCAGGTTGGCGGCCAACCAAGCGTCGCTCTCGGCGCAGTCAAGGGTGATGTCATCACCACCGGAAACGTAGGTCGGAGCCGTCATGTCGTTGCGGTCCACCGTCTGGACGTTGAGCTGGGCAATGTTGCAGAGCTCATCGAAGGCCGCGTAGTGGAACTCCACGAACTCGCCGTCTTGGCAATCCGTAGCGTAGTCCACGGTGGGCTCGAGGGTGGAGATGATGTCACCAGCCTGACCGTAGGCGGCCTCACCGGTGATGGCACCGCTCCAGCTGAACCAACCGGAGAATCCGTTGTCGTCACAGTTGTGGTTGTTGGCTCCGTCACCGAGCTGGTAACCGAAGTACTGGCTGGAAGGCTGGTGGTTGAAGCGCAACAGCGTTCCGAACTGCCAGTCACCACGTCCCGTAGCGTAGCTCATGTCGTCATTAAGAACGTACATGGTCCAGAGATCGGTGTTGACGGCACAACCATAGTCGTTCTTGAAGCCTCCGCCCCAAGCCGTTCCCGCCGTGCGGTTCTCGAAGTAGAAGTGCAGATCAAGACCACGGTTGGGGTCGTTCAGGTCGACCACGGCACCCTCAAGGAGGGCCGTTCCGTTCTCGTACTGGGTCATGGTAACACCGCCAGCTGCGAGGTCCTCCACGAAGTAGGTGGCCTGCCCCATGTCCCCATTGATATCGTAGAACTGCAACAGGGCGTCAATACCGTTGTTGAAGTCGGGATC